>NZ_JAJDMI010000108.1:0-2094 GCF_020593505.1 Blautia sp. DFI.3.45 | reverse complement strand
TCCCATCTTCGACAGTTAAATAAAAATAAAGTGGCAGAATCCCTTGATTTTACTGGGGTTATGCCACTTTTTATGTTTAAAAGAATGTTGTATGGAAACACTACTTTAAAATTTTTTTGATTTTTTTATTTAATTCTTTTGGCTGGTAATATTTTTTGTCTAATCCAAGGCCGGTAACTGCATTTAGTGAAGTACAGATTTCTGAACTGGTGTAGGCTGACATATAGCACATGTCTTCAATATTAACAACATTCATACTGTTCAGCGTTTTAATGATGCTGTCTACAGTGAAATGTGTGCCATATAGATCGAGTTTCTTTTCCATCAGCCGATAGATCAGTAATGCAGTATAACAGATCATGAAATGGGCAATGATGCGCTCACGTTTCTGATGAAAAACCGGACGTGCTGAAAAATTTGTCTTCATTACCCTGAAGCAGTCTTCAATCTTATATCTGTTTGCGCTGACTTCTAATATATCTTTTGCAGGATCATCAAGATTTGTAGCAACAGCGTAAAAACCATCGTACTTTTCTTCTGCTTCGATCGCAGCCAGATCAAGCGCATATTTATCAGTTACTGTTTCTCCGGACTTTGTAGAAGAAGTACGCTTGATAAAACGTGTTACATCATGAGGACCTTTTTTGTAAGTCTCGGGATCTAAATTTTTCAAAAGTTTTTTTGCCCGTTCAATCTGGCGGCTGCGTATATAACGCTGGTACTCCATCATTTTTCTCGAAAAGGAAACGATGATCTTTTGTGGAACGACTGCTTTTGATCTTATCCGTCTGACTGAACCGTTCTTACAGATTTTTTCTTCATATAATCCCAGGTCAAAAGCCTTATCCGCAGGAATGATCTTGTAGATCCGGTCATTGTATAGATCTTTATTTCCAGGCATGTATTTATCGAACGTTTTCATATCCTGGATGGTTGCCGGTTCATCTGTTGAAAGCAGTCTGTATCCCGTATCGTTGAATACAGCCTGCTGTAAGATAGCAGAAAGCTTTTTTATGGATTGCGTAACGATAAAAGCCCTGCCTCCCATGGCATTGAAATTTCTGATATTCAAAGAGCCAAGCCCGGCATCGGCACAGTAAATAAATTTTTTGCCATCCAGCATTTTTGTAAGCTGTTTTTCCAGTGGAACAGCAGTTGTCTGTTCATTATCAGAACCAGAAGTAATGCACATGGAAAGAGGAATCCCATCTTTATCCATGAACAATCCCATTTCGACGATCGGATTGGGACGATGCTCTTTACTTGGTCCGTATTTCCGCAGTCCCTTTATGGTCTCGCCGGTTATTTCATCTACATAATCTTCATCATCCGATTCGATTTCAAAGTAGTAGTTTGAGCAGTCATAAAAACATACAGAAGTATCTCTTTTTACGATCTTGCAGCTGGCATGATAGAGATGGGAGATATATTCCTCATAATGTTCCTGCAGGATATCCATTGTACGGAGGATATGGACATAGCCAAACTCAGGCTGTTCATAGTAACTGCTGAGATTCTGGTATGTTCCAAGTTTCGAATCCGGATGAAGGATTCTGGAACAAGTCAGGAATCGGTTGACCAGGTTTGGATCGAATTCATTTTTCATATCAGCAGTAGCCGACTGGAAGAAAGAACCGATTTCCAGTTCATGGTAGAACTGCTGAAGGAAAAAATACCCGATATTAAACAGGGTGCTGTTTGAACTTATGGCATTTGTAGCCTTGATCTTTTCGGCAAAATCAACTTTGATTTCTAAAGATACTTTGTTTTCTTTTTTATACTCCTCGTTATATTTTCTGACCTGTTCTTTTGCATAAGCAAGAGGGTCATCAGTAATTTTTAGAAGTTCAGAATGCTTTCCGATACGGGCTACATTTTTTGTAGTTGTTTTCTTTCCATTACGGATTCCCATTTGGATAAAGTAGGTGGGATCCTTGGATTTACGGTCATAATTGAGTTTCATACCTCATTATATCACATATAAAGATAAAATACAACTCCGTACAACATAAAAATAAATAAAATTTGACATAAAAAAGCCCGCATTTCTGCGGTTTATAGTAATTTTTATTTCTCGCAAGTGTCGAAGCCCCG
>NZ_JAJDMI010000107.1:0-2094 GCF_020593505.1 Blautia sp. DFI.3.45 | reverse complement strand
CGAATGGGATATCTCATCTTAAGGGGGGCTTCACGCTTAGATGCCTTCAGCGTTTATCCCTTCCGGGCTTGGCTACTCGGCCGTAGACTTGGCAGTCTAACCGATGCACCAGCGGCCCGTCCATCCCGGTCCTCTCGTACTAAGGACAGCTCCTCTCAGATATCCTACGCCCACGCCGGATAGGGACCGAACTGTCTCACGACGTTCTGAACCCAGCTCGCGTACCGCTTTAATGGGCGAACAGCCCAACCCTTGGGACCTACTACAGCCCCAGGATGCGATGAGCCGACATCGAGGTGCCAAACCACTCCGTCGATGTGAACTCTTGGGAGTGATAAGCCTGTTATCCCCAGGGTAGCTTTTATCCGTTGAGCGATGGCATTCCCACTTAATACCACCGGATCACTAAGCCCTACTTTCGTACCTGCTCCACCCGTCGGTGTCGCAGTCAAGCTCCCTTCTGCCTTTGCACTCTTCGAATGGTTTCCGTCCATTCTGAGGGAACCTTTGGGCGCCTCCGATACCCTTTCGGAGGCGACCGCCCCAGTCAAACTCCCCGTCTGGCATTGTCCCACCGCCGGGTCACGGCGGCTGGTTAGAAACCCAATACTGCAAGGGTGGTATCCCAACAGCGGCTCCATGGCAACTGGCGTTACCATCTCCTAGCCTCCCACCTATCCTGTACATGCAATACCGAGTCCCAGTACCAGACTGGAGTAAAGCTCCATGGGGTCTTTCCGTCCTGGCGCAGGTAACCAGCATCTTCACTGGTACTTCAATTTCACCGGATGCATTGTCGAGACAGCGCTCAAATCATTACGCCTTTCGTGCGGGTCGGAACTTACCCGACAAGGAATTTCGCTACCTTAGGACCGTTATAGTTACGGCCGCCGTTTACTGGGGCTTAAATTCAAAGCTTCGCGTTACCGCTAACCTCTCCTCTTAACCTTCCAGCACCGGGCAGGCGTCAGCCCATATACCTCACCTTTCGGTTTCGCATAGACCTGTGTTTTTGCTAAACAGTTGCTTGAGCCTATTCTCTGCGGCCTGGTTTCCCAGGCACCCCTTATCCCTAAGTTACGGGGCCATTTTGCCGAGTTCCTTGACAATGCTTCTTCCGCCGGCCTTAGGATTCTCTCCTCATCCACCTGTGTCGGTTTACGGTACGGGTACGGTATAAACAATAGCGGCTTTTCTTGACGCATGGCTCACGGACTTCGCTACTTTATTTCGCTCCGCATCACGGCTTCCCATTGCCACCCGGATTTGCCAAAGTGACTGGTACCCCGCTTGCACCGGGCTTTCCATTCCCGGCTTCCGCTTTCCTTACGTGTCCCCACAGTTCTGTCATACCGCAGTACAGGAATCTCCACCTGTTGTCCATCGGCTACGACTCTCGTCCTCGCCTTAGGCCCCGACTTACCCAGAGCAGATCAGCTTTACTCTGGAAACCTTGGATATTCGGCCATAAGGATTCTCACCTTATTCTCGCTACTCATTCCGGCATTCTCTCTTCCATGCAGTCCACAGCTCCTTACGGTACTGCTTCTTCCCGCATGCAATGCTCCTCTACCAACCTTTCGGTTCCTTAGTTTCGGTGGCGCGTTTCAGCCCCGGACATTTTCGGCGCAGGACCTCTCGACCAGTGAGCTATTACGCACTCTTTGAATGGATGGCTGCTTCTGAGCCAACATCCTGGTTGTCTTCGAAATCCCACATCCTTTTCCACTTAACGCGCACTTGGGGACCTTAACTGAAGGTCTGGGCTCTTTCCCTTTTGACCGCCCAACTTATCTCGTGCAGTCTGACTCCCGATAATCGATTACGCGGCATTCGGAGTTTGATATTCTTCGGTAGGCTTTGACGCCCCCTAGGAAATTCAGTGCTCTACCTCCGCAAATCTGTATCGAGGCTAGCCCTAAAGCTATTTCGAGGAGAACCAGCTATCTCCGGGTTCGATTGGAATTTCTCCCCTATCCACACCTCATCCCCACCCTTTTCAACGGATGTGGGTTCGGTCCTCCACTACCTCTTACGGCAGCTTCAACCTGGACATGGATAGATCACCCGGTTTCGGGTCTACTCCTACTGACT
>NZ_JAJDMI010000106.1:0-2157 GCF_020593505.1 Blautia sp. DFI.3.45 | reverse complement strand
CTTTTCTGGCACTTCCATTAATGATTACAATTTTCATGCGTGTATCCTCCAACTTTTTCAATTCAAATAACTTTAGGTTGCCTGTCATAAAATATTCGAGAAGAACTCTTCTAGTAAACTATTGATCATCTCCGGTTTATCTGTATTAGAATTATGACCGGCCCCTTCAATCCACTTTAAAGGAATTTTCGTTTTTCGATGCCATTCTCTGTTATACCTTATGCATGAACCGGCATGATCCTTTGTACCACATATCAACAGGGAAGGACATTTGATTTCATAAGGCAGATCCTTTTCCATTGCCTCTGCCAGAATACGAAATCCATGCCCGGCAATTTGTGCATAACGATGCTGATCACCATCATAGACCAGCATCATTTCCTTCATCAGGTTTCTGCCATAATTAGAAGTTGCAACTCCCTTTGTTCCGGATTTTAAAAGCAACTTCCATGGGTAATGTGCATATACTGGTTCCATTCTTTTCAGAAGCCAGATCTCCACTGCTGTCACATAGTTTCTCTGGAGCGGTGCTGAATCAATGGAAATCCATTCAGCCATTTTGCCTTATCAAACAAGTCAAAATCAAACCGGAACGGCCAGGAAGAGGCATGAGCCGGTGCATCCCATACAATAATATTATATTTTCCATCGAAGTACGCAACCTGTTTATCAAACAGTCTATGGTCAGCAGTCAGCCCCGCAAGAAATACAAGCGTCGTTGTATCCAAACTCAGAATACTTGACCAATAGTGAATTGTTCCGCAAGGAGTTTGATATGTACTTTCCTTCAACAAATCCACCTCCGCAATTTTCATTTTTCTCAGTTACACAAACTGAAAAACTTTAACTATTTTCATATTGGTTTTTTTATCAAATACATTCTGCTACATCTCATCCGGTTTTTGACCGTCGTGGGCTTTCCATTGACACTCCGTCAATTTCATATCTGTAAATACCGCTTTAAACGATGAATCTTCCGGACTGCATGCATAAATTCCAAATTTGATTTTTCCTGCACCAGCCCACATATGACAAATCCTCATTTGCTTAAACCGTATGCCATCCTCAGAACATTCAATGCAATAATCATCTTCACGTCTACTGAGACGATACCACATAGATTTAATCTCTGCATCAATTTCCGTAGTTGCCCAATCTGAATATCCATTGTTTGTCACAACACTTCCCAGGTGCTGAAAATTGTCATTCTCATATTCTATAGAACCTTTCAACCAATTCTCACTGTCAAGATACATAACCACACCGCACTGATCAAAGCGATGATGGCTTTCCTTAAAATCTGTTTTCACCATAAATGAAAAAAACTTTTCCTCTGTTTCTATCTGCAAAACCGGAGCATTATCATTGCGGAAATGATAGTAAGTTCTTTGCCACAAATCAGTTCCAGGCTGTGTAATAATCTCAATTTTGTCATCTGTCAGCGTGTAATCATCAGGTTCTCTCGTCCACTTAAAATCTTTTATATTCATTTCATTATCCCTCCAACTTCCGATTTCTATTTTCGTTTCCATAGCATAGTGTACTCTTTTTCACCAGTATCTTCATCCAAATCTTCACATTGAATAATGAACCCTTCTCTTTGGTAAAAAGAAATTGCTCTGGCATTCTTCTGGTATACATTTAATCGTAAGCTAACTTTTTTATCCTTAACATAATCTAATAAAAGCTTACCTATGCCACATGACTGCATTTCATCGGAGACAAAAATACCTTCGATATATTCAGCATTTAGTCCTACAAATCCTTGAATCATTTTATCCTCTTCATACACATAGACTTCGGATTGTGACATCATTTCTTTCACTAATTCATAATTACTTTTCCAGTATTGATTGGAAATAAAATAATGTGCTTTCAGATTTGTCTTTAACCATATGTCAGCAACTCTATCGATATCTCCGTTCAGCAACTTTCTAATCATAACAAATATTCTCCACAACTACATCCTTTATGCTTTTCTCTTTTATCCATTCTATCACAAGCTCACCATTAATCATCAATTTTTTGATATTTTTTTTCTCCTATTGCAAAACAGCATCTGAGCGTTTCGTTATATAGAGTGGTACAAATACAGAGCAAAAGTGAATTACTCGGTAACTGAGTTACCAGAGCATCTGAATTAAGGCGGGATACCGC
>NZ_JAJDMI010000105.1:0-2171 GCF_020593505.1 Blautia sp. DFI.3.45 | reverse complement strand
GAAAGTAATTCCACTGCTTTTTTAATAAAAATAAAACTGCGCCACAGCCTTGGCAGGCCATCGCGCAGCGATTTTGTTCAATCGGAATTTCAGGAGGAGAGTAATTTGCTGGTATTAAATAAATTAGAGCGGTTGCTAACGGTATGTAAAGTCAAATACATTGATGATATAGATTTAAGCAAGGAATTCTACTTCATTGGTAAAACAGATGAAGAAATTTCTCTTGTGTGTGAAACAAATGACGTTCCTGAAAACACAATAGAACGTGAAGATGGGTGGCGTGGTTTCCGTATTCAAGGAATTTTGGATTTTTCACTCATTGGCATTCTTTCAAAGTTGTCTGGAATACTTGCAGATAATAAAATTGGAATTTTAGCGGTATCTACATTCAACACAGATTATTTTTTAGTGAAAGATGCGGATTTTGAAGAATCATTAGCTGTATTATTAAATGCCGGATATACAATGATATAGATTTCAGATGATTTAAACCTAAAGAAAATCATACGAGGAGTGAATTATTAGCATGAAAGATATTGATAATATTTGTAAAATAGCATTGGTGCAGGCAGAACCGGTAATATTTGATAAAAGTGCATCGCTGAAAAAGGTACTTCGATATATTAATGAGGCCGCAACTCAAAAGCCGGACTTAATTGTTTTTCCAGAACTTTTTATTCCGGGATATCCTGTTGGAATGAATTTTGGGTTTAGTGTAGGAAAACGAAGTGAGTATGGACGAAAAGATTGGAAACGATATTATGATGCTTCTGTTGTTGCTGGAGAGACGGAATTCCAGCAGCTTGCAGAAACCGCCAGGGAAACAGGAGCATACATCAGCCTTGGTTTTTCTGAGAGAGATGCCGTTAGTGGAACACTTTATAACAGTAATGTTATTTTTGAACCGGATGGGTCATATAAGGTGCACAGAAAATTGAAGCCGACAGGCTCTGAGCGTGTTGTATGGGGAGATGCGGATAAAGAGTATTTTCCTGTTACTGAAACGCCATGGGGACCGATTGGTAGCATGATCTGTTGGGAAAGCTATATGCCACTTGCCCGTGTGGCACTTTATCAAAAAGGAATCACTATTTATATTTCACCTAATACCAATGACAATCCGGAGTGGCAAGCCACCATTCAGCATATTGCAATCGAAGGAAAATGTTTCTTTATCAACGCTGATATGATTATCAGACGCAGTTCATACCCTTCTGATCTGCAGGAGTATAATATCGTATCTGAACTTCCAGGACTTGTGTGCAGAGGAGGAAGCTGCATTATTGATCCATATGGGCATTATTTGACAAAACCTGTCTGGGATAAAGAAACTATCATTTACGCAGAACTTGATATGAATTTGCCTGCCGCCTGCAAAATGGAGCATGATGCAATCGGACATTATGCCCGTCCGGATGTACTTGAATTAAAAGTCAATGAAAAATAACAATAAAAAAACACTAAAGAAATTGGCAATCCTTGTAATAGGTTCTATAATTGCGGCTTATGGAATTACACTTGCACTGTATGCTGGATTTGGCGGAGCTACGCTTGCGGTGCTGTGGCAGGGGATTGCAAGAACATTTCACATAAGCATCGGCACAGCATCTTTTGTTGTAGCATTGGGAATGATTTTGTTTGCGCTCATTTACGATAAAAGTCAGATTCATATAGGAACTGTGTTGTACCAGATTGTATACAGTACCTGTGTAGATTTGTTTGCTAACTGCCATATTTACAGTACCTATAAGTGGATCAATTTTTTAATTATGTTGTTAGGAGTGGTTTTGTTTGCTGTCGGAACGGGACTATATGCGTCGGCATCCCTTGGTAGAGGATCCTATGAGGCAGTCACTTTTGCTTTAGCAGAAAAAAATCACTGGCAGATTAAATTTGTCCGAATGGCATTGGATATTTTGGTTGTTGTTACAGGTGTTTTGTTTGGCGGAAAGTTTGGTGTATGCACGCTTATTACAGTTATCATTTCAGGCCCAATTATCCAATTTGTTAATGCGAAAGCAAAACAAGTTTTAAAGATATGATAGTAAAGAAACTTACAACTTAGAATTTGGAGGAAAGTATAATGAGTATAGTTGTTAATATATATTATTCCGGGGAAAATGGTTCTGCGCGAAAATTTGCAAAGGAGATGATTTCAAGCGGTACTGTTG
>NZ_JAJDMI010000104.1:0-2206 GCF_020593505.1 Blautia sp. DFI.3.45 | reverse complement strand
ATCAAGGTATATTAGAATGTAGAATTTACTTTTTCATTCAAGCTTTTTATAGGGATCCTGATCTTTGCAGGAACTACAACGGAATGACATTTTTTCCCTTGCAGAGCTCTGCAGCACCGATCATTGCCATATATCCCATGTCAAATGCATTCTGAAGTACCGTTGTAAGCGGCGGATTCACCTGCTGCTGAACGCAGGACGAAAAATCTCCATATGCTATCCTGCTTTCATCAAATGAAACTTTATATGCATTCATTACATCAAAGACCGCCTGACGCCGTTCATTGGCATCTGTATTTCCATGAGGTCCTGCAAGATAAGTAAATCTTCGATATCCATGATCCCTCACCAGATGTTCTGCCACAGCATACATACCGTGATAGTTGTCTGCTATAATAGAAGTAGCTTTTCCTGAATGGTCTCTTTCTTCTGCGAGAACACAGGGCTTATCCTTATATTTGTCCAGAAACGTTTTCCTTTCTTTTTCGTCCAGAAAAATACAAAGGGAACCATATGCAATAATCAATGCATCCGCATCTGCGAACGCCTGATAATCATAAACTACATTGAACTGATAATCATAATCATCTTCCGTATCTTCGCCAAAATAAGATTTATAGTAATAACTACTGTGAATCCCAAGAAAAACAGAACATTTACGTCCATAGACTTAGCTGCATGAAAAATACTCTACGAAGTAATTTCCTGCGACATACAAAAATTACCGCCAGGTCTATTTCAATCCGCAGTAATTTTCATTTTCTGTTATTCAGATTTCATGATCAGTAGATTGTCACTGCCATAATTATATATACAAGAATAGATACCAGACAGTACATGGAGTTTGTTGTGGAAACATAAGCGCTTCCTTCTTCATCTTTCATAAAAGTCTGCATACTGAATGTGGCCGGTGCTGACATATAACTGATAATTGCAAGATTGACCAGCCGATCATCACCTACCAGATAATGTACAGCAACAAGAACTCCTGCGATCATCACTGCCTGAAGCAATACACGTAAGATGATCGTGGCAATGCATGGCTTTAATAATTTCGCATTCAGTTCCATGCTGTATCCCACTACCAGTAAAATAATGGCAGTCACAGATGTGGTGAGAATATTTTCCACACTCTGGTACACGCCTCCGAAAGGACTGTCTAAAACTGCAAGGATCACCTTCGATAATCCTGCAATAATTCCCAGGATACTTGCAATAAATGCCGGAGTCTTTAATGCACTGAAAAACAGTTTTTTCACATCAATCTTCTCACCGTTTTCCACCTGTCCCAGCATTCCCATATATACACTGAATCCAAACAACAGTCCGGCAATATCCAGAACTGCAATACGGGAAAGATTTTCACTGCCACAGAGGCTTGTATATAACGGATAGGCCATAAGTCCCCCTTCATATACGCTTACCATAAACGGTAGATATTTCTGATAGGTTCCTTTCAGAAATGGCTTCAGCAAAAAGCCCAGACCAAAGGATACTACCAGCATTACAAACATGATCAAAATCAGGATTCCGGTTTCTTTATTATATTCCGCTGTTGCCAGAGCATGAAAAATAGCAATCGGAAGCATAACATTCGTTACAAGCACCTTCATGTTATTGATTCCGTCTCTGGTCAGAATCTTCCATTTTCTGCACAGCATACCGACCACGATCATAACCAGTACAGGCAGAACAATTTCTAATACATTCACTTTTTTACTCCTCCTAATATATAACTCAGCTTTGTTTATTGTAACTCAAAAAAACATTTTTCGCCACCTATACTTTCTGTTGTATTTTCACTTTTTTGCAGTTATAATTTCATGTGAATTTACGAAAAAAAAGGAGAACTCAAATGAATACTTTCAGCATTCTGACTGCTCAGATCGGAATGTTCGTGATCTACATGCTTGCAGGCGTGATCCTGATCCGCACACGGGTTATGAACAGAGAAAATCTTGAAGTCATTTCAAAATTTGTAATAAAACTGGCGCTTCCTGTAATGATTTTTATCAATACTGTAAACGGAGTGGAACGTAAAACTCTTTTTCATTCACTGAGCATTTTTCTGATTGCGGGAATTATGTATATATGTCTGTTTTTACTCAGCTACATATCTGGTATTTTTTTTCATCTGCATGGTAACCACAGGGTAAGCGCTTAATTCTTGGGTAACTATACATTTGCCGTTTTGTAGTTCATAATG
>NZ_JAJDMI010000103.1:0-2346 GCF_020593505.1 Blautia sp. DFI.3.45 | reverse complement strand
CCCTAGAAGTATTACGTGATTTTCTGCCCCTTACCCTCGTTGCTACTCTCCTTTTTTTCGTGGGAACCGCTTTAGGGCCCTCAGTGATGGTGTTTTGTAATTTATATGCTCCTCTTGCATTTGTGTCTCTACTTCTTGTTCGCCTGGAGGGAACTTCTTCATTTGTATTAGCATGGTTCACTTCAGTCCTTCCTTCCAACTCACTCTTTTTTTGCTGTAAACGATTCTCTGCCGCCAGTTCATTGAAACTATTGAATATATCCTTTAGAGATTCCGGGATGAATAAATCACCTATTAAAGCAGCTTGACGATCTGGTGGAACTAAAGTAAGCAATTGGGTAACGACGCTTACGAGCTTCATAACATCTTCTTCCGTTGGAGCTGGTGGGACTAATAACTGTGTACAATCCATTTTTCTCATGAGCATTTCGGTAGCTCTCTTCTTGTCTTTCTCGGGCAATCTTCCTATTATTATAGCAATAGATTTGTATAGTTGCTTTCTATTGTCTAACAGCTTGTTATTCTGTAGCATCAAATCTATGGCAGCCTGACTTGCTTCTTGTGAAGAGAGCATACCATTTCCAATCGAATCAAACCTTTCCTTAACCATCTTCGCAGCAGGCAAAATTACCTCAGCACTGGAGTCAGAAGATACGCTGGAATCTTCTGCGCTAGAATCAAGACCATACGGCCTACCGGTTGTGAGAGATTCCATGGGCCTTATGACATATCCTGGAAAGAGTAGCTCATCAGACTTACGTTTACTCTCTATATCAATATCTACATCAGGAGCAATCATTTCAATAAACAGCCGACATACATCCCAGACGCTATAAGCTGTACGTGCTTTTACCGTCAGATTCTTGGCTGTTTCAATGTCGTCCATTTTGGTTTTCTTTTACCAGTATTGTTCGTTTGATAATGTATTCTTGCTTATTACATTATAAAATCTGTGCAGATCACATGTCAAAACAACTTTTTATCACAAGATAGTACCGCAAAACGAACCTGCGGGCCGTCTAAAAATTAAGGAAAAGCAGCAAAGGTGCATTTTTAAAATATGAAATGAAGATACCGCAGTACCAATTATTTTCGCAGTACAAATAATGCGCGGCCGGTGCATTTTTCGAAAGAACGCGAGACAAACAGGACAATTAAAGTTAGTTTTTCGAGTTAGCGTGTTTGAATACTGCAAGATACAAGATAAATAGAGTAGTTGAAACTAGATATCAATTGCACACAAGATCGGCGCTAAGCATGCCACAATTTGATATATTATGTAAAACACCACCTAAGGTGCTTGTTCGTCAGTTTGTGGAAAGGTTTGAAAGACCTTCAGGTGAGAAAATAGCATTATGTGCTGCTGAACTAACCTATTTATGTTGGATGATTACACATAACGGAACAGCAATCAAGAGAGCCACATTCATGAGCTATAATACTATCATAAGCAATTCGCTGAGTTTCGATATTGTCAATAAATCACTCCAGTTTAAATACAAGACGCAAAAAGCAACAATTCTGGAAGCCTCATTAAAGAAATTGATTCCTGCTTGGGAATTTACAATTATTCCTTACTATGGACAAAAACATCAATCTGATATCACTGATATTGTAAGTAGTTTGCAATTACAGTTCGAATCATCGGAAGAAGCAGATAAGGGAAATAGCCACAGTAAAAAAATGCTTAAAGCACTTCTAAGTGAGGGTGAAAGCATCTGGGAGATCACTGAGAAAATACTAAATTCGTTTGAGTATACTTCGAGATTTACAAAAACAAAAACTTTATACCAATTCCTCTTCCTAGCTACTTTCATCAATTGTGGAAGATTCAGCGATATTAAGAACGTTGATCCGAAATCATTTAAATTAGTCCAAAATAAGTATCTGGGAGTAATAATCCAGTGTTTAGTGACAGAGACAAAGACAAGCGTTAGTAGGCACATATACTTCTTTAGCGCAAGGGGTAGGATCGATCCACTTGTATATTTGGATGAATTTTTGAGGAATTCTGAACCAGTCCTAAAACGAGTAAATAGGACCGGCAATTCTTCAAGCAATAAACAGGAATACCAATTATTAAAAGATAACTTAGTCAGATCGTACAATAAAGCTTTGAAGAAAAATGCGCCTTATTCAATCTTTGCTATAAAAAATGGCCCAAAATCTCACATTGGAAGACATTTGATGACCTCATTTCTTTCAATGAAGGGCCTAACGGAGTTGACTAATGTTGTGGGAAATTGGAGCGATAAGCGTGCTTCTGCCGTGGCCAGGACAACGTATACTCATCAGATAACAGCAATACCTGATCACTACTTCGCACTAGTTTCTCGGTACTATGCA
>NZ_JAJDMI010000102.1:0-2346 GCF_020593505.1 Blautia sp. DFI.3.45 | reverse complement strand
AATGAAGGTCGTGATTTGAGGGATAGAGGAAATGTAAAAGCCGTAACAAGAACTGCGGCAAATTAAAAAGGCGGCTTCCCAAGAAACCGCCAAAGGTTCTATCAGACCGAAGCCATGATATACCTACACGCAAGAAGATTATACCATGTGCTTCTTCTGATACGCAACCAAGAACTTATGTTTGTTAGGTAATTGCGAAACAAGTTCGCAATCCTAACTAAAAAGCGGTAAGAATCTTGCAACGCAGGATTCTTAAGATGAAAAATAGGTACTTCTAAATTTGAACATGACTAAAAGACTTCCCAGATAAACTGCGAAGAAAAGATTGTATGCATATTAATAATCAGGCAATCAAAGGCTTCAAACTCCGGATGTATTGGTATTGATGAATCTTATCAGCGACAAGCACAGTAACAAGCTGGGTAATTCCTGCAAGCAGTAAATCAGCATGAAGTGTTTTCTCATTCTGTGTTTTACGATCTGCAATGCAGAAACTATCTTTGAAATGGTTGATTGACTTTTCAACATTTACACGGATCTTGTAAGTATCCTCCCATTCCTGTGAGCCGCGTTCTACACCAGGATAGGCACGAAGGTTCTTTTCAGGATAAATGTAGATCATTCGTCCGCAGGAAGAAGATGTACATGGATTGTCACAATGACATACGCGATGTTTTGACTTGTCGGCAGGATTGTATTCCCATTTCATTTTTGGACATACAAACTTCATGGTAGGAAGTTTGCTCCGCAAATGGGATCTGCTTCCTTCACGCCGCATCGGAAGTGATGGATCGTGAGGACAGCAGGGAATACCGTTTTCATTGACAGTATAGTCGGTTCCTTCCACAGAAAGCTTTGTTTTTAAAGGGATAAAAGCTTTTTGAAAGCCAATTTCTTCAAAGAGGGATTTGTAAATGTTAATGGCATCAAACGCAGCATCTCCAAGAAACGTCTTTGAATTTATTAAAGGATGTTTCTGGAAAAAGTCAATTAAAACTGGAAGAAGTGCTTTCGAATCGGCAAGGGATTTATCCTCATCCGGTGAATCTGATTTCTTCCCTACAACGATATCAGGATGTTTTTTTAGAAAGTCCTTGTTGTAGAAAGTGATGTCACGAACAATACCAAGCCCGTTCGTAATAATACCAAATTTATAGGCGTAACAGAAATGTCCATTGATGTACATCTGCTGGATTGCCTGATTGGAAGCCGCATGAGTTGGCATAGAGCCATAAGCAGCTTTATAAGGATCATAGGAATCATCAAGGTTATGGGACTTTTTGAAAGCCTTTAGCTGCTTGATAATACGGTTGGCATATTTTGGGTTATTTTCTGTAACCCATGCTTCAATGCCAGAGGTATCAAAGATTGTCATGGAAGCAAGGGCAGGATCAAGACTTTGGCAGATCGGTTCGGTCAGATCAACAAGATGATCGAACATAGATTGTAAGTCCGATAAAAAATCCTGTTTGAAACGTGTAAATTTGGAACCATCCGGAACAACATCAAAACCGCAGAAATCACGCAGTTCCTGGGAAAATTTCAAAAATACGATCAGGAGTGTGTCCGTCGGGATTGAGAAAATACGCTGGATAAGAAGTGCCTTAAGCATTGGATAAAGCTGATGTTTGCGAGGTCTTCCGGTACTGGCGTAAAAATGAGAAATAAAAGAAACAGGAATAATTTCATCAAGGTCAATGGCTTCATCAAGAAGCGAAAGGAACTGATATTTGTCGTTGTCGAATTTATTTTGACAATCTTCAAAAATTTCTGCCAAAGTGAGCTGTTTATATGTTATCATGTAGGTATATCTCCTTTAGGTGGATTGGTTAATTAGTTTCTAGGCAATTCTATTTTACCATAAACCTTGAGGAGATATTTTATTTTAACAACAAAAAAATGCCGTATTTATGCGGCTTTTGGCGTTTCGCAAACGCCTATTATGTTTGTGAAGGAAAGGAGAATGTAAGAATGGCAAAATCAACAAAAAGTTATGAAGCACGAATGCTTGAAATGGAAAAGAAAGAGCAGGAAAGCCTTGAAAAGGCGAAACGATATGCGGCACAGAAGAAAGAACTTCTGAAGCGAAAGAAAGCCGAAGAAAGTAAAAAACGAACCCATAGGCTCTGTCAGATTGGCGGTGCGGTGGAATCCGTTCTCGGTGCGCCTATTGAGGAAGAAGACATCCCAAAGCTGATTGGTTTTCTGAAAAGGCAGGAAGCCAACGGGAAATTTTTCTCAAAGGCAATGCAGAAAGAAGTCAATACCGATATGGAGGAAGTGTAATGGCGGAGGGGATGAGTTTTTCATTCCCTTCATTGCTTTTTCATGAAGGGCGCACTTATG
>NZ_JAJDMI010000101.1:0-2426 GCF_020593505.1 Blautia sp. DFI.3.45 | reverse complement strand
TGTAGTTTTGAAGATACAGTGAAAACCAGCTAGGTGATAGCTGGTTTTTTTGTGTGCAAAAATCTATAGAAAGGAATGTCTGAAACTTCTGACCATTTACATAGAAAATTATAGAAAGTGGGATTAAAAATATATTGTCTTGCAGGAAAATGGGTTTTAAAATTATAAGCAAAATTTATAGAATCTATTAATCCTCTAAAATAATACATCTTAATCCAGCCCATCAGAGTGTGAAATCATGCTGAACTGTCTTAAATGCATTATTTACGAGGACTGCTATAATAGAAGCATATATGGGAGGGTTTTTCATGAAGATTTATGTAAATGTAAATGCTGGTCATGATGGTAATGGTACAGAACAGATGCCGTTTCGTCATATTAATGATGCAGCAAAAATTGCACAGCCGGGGGATGAAGTTTGGGTAGCTCCTGGAGTTTATCGGGAATATGTAGATCCTGTTCATGCGGGTAGAGAGGATGCCAGAATTACTTACAGGAGTGTAGAGCCTCTTGGGGCAGTTATTACCGGAGCAGAACGAATTCAGTCATGGGTTCCTTATAAGGAAAACGTATGGGTATGCCGTGTTGCGAACAGTCTTTTTGGCAACTATAATCCATATACAACTATGGTATATGGAGACTGGTATTTTGCTAAAGCTGACAAACATACAGGATGTGTATATCTTAATAACCGAGCACTTTATGAGGCTGGAAGTGTAGAGGAATGTATTAAAGCCGAGGTTTATGAGTGTAGTTGGGTTCCGGAGGAATCTACTTATAAATGGTACACAGAACAGGATCAGGAAAAAGATGAGACAGTAATTTATGCGAATTTTCATGGAGCAGATCCAAATGAGGAAAATGTAGAAATTAATGTACGCCGTGAATGCTTTATGCCATCAAAAACAGGTGTTGGATATATCACAGTCAGTGGTTTCGTAGTTACAAAAGCAGCAACTACCTGGGCGCCGCCTGCAGCTTATCAGGATGGCATGATCGGGCCTCACTGGAGTAAAGGATGGATCATTGAGGACTGCGAAATTTCTAACAGCAAATGTGCAGGAATTTCTCTTGGAAAATATTATGATCCGGAAAATGATCATTATTTTACTAATAAATATGTTAAGAGTCCAACTCAAATGGAAAGAGACGCGGTATGCCGTGGACAGTATCATGGCTGGCTTAAGGAAAAAGTAGGAAGTCATATTATCCGCCGAAACAATATCCACCACTGTGAGCAGGGTGGTATTATCGGGCGTATGGGTGGTGTATTCAGTATTATTGAGGATAATCATATTCACCATATCAACAATATGATGGAATTGGGCGGAGCAGAAATTGCCGGAATTAAAATGCATGCTGCAATTGATGTTATTATGAGAAGAAATCATATTCATCATTGTACTATGGGAATCTGGTGTGATTGGGAAGCTCAGGGTACACGACTTTCTCAGAACCTGCTCCATGACAATCAGCGTCCGGCATTTGCTAAACAGTTGAAAGGTGGTATGATGTGCCAGGATATTTTTGTTGAAGTAGGTCATGGTCCTACTCTTATTGATAACAATATCCTTTTATCAGATGCCAGCCTGCGTTTTGCTACTCAGGGTGTTGCTATGGTACATAATCTGATCTGCGGTGCTTTAACTTGTGTAGGCGAAGGAACCAGTTGGCGTTATACACCATATCATATGCCTCATCGTACAGAGGTTATGGGATTTATGACTATACTTCATGGAGATGATCGTTTCTATAATAATATTTTCGTCCAGAAATGGCCTTCAGAAGATTTTATTACAATGCATGATTCTGATGATGGATTTGATTCTGAAAACAGAAAAGTCGGAACCTGGATGTTTGATGAGTATCCAACATATGATGAATGGATTTCACAGTTTGATTTTACAAAACCTGCAGACATGAAGAAACTGGAATCAGTTCATTTTGATCATTTACCGGTATGGAGTGAAGGAAATGTTTATCTTAATGGTGCAAAGGCATGGAAACATGAGAAAAATGGGTTCGTTTCTTCTGAGAATGTGAAGGTAGAATTAACAGAGAAAGACGGAAAATATTTCCTGGATACAAATATATATGAGATTCTTAAAGATTTCTCCGGACGTATGATCAATACAGAAGTTTTGGGAAAAGCTTTTGAGCCGGAAGAATTCTTCGAAAATCCGGATGGAACACCGATAATATTTGATACCGATTACTTTGGAGGACACAGAGGTGCCAAGGTAATTCCCGGACCTTTTGCAGAGAAGGAAGACGTTGGGAAAAACGTTAATATATGTACTGCATTTTAAACGAATTAAGTAAGTTATCGGATACAATTGTGAATCTACGCCTGAGTGAGCAGTAATATAATTGTTACTGTTCACACACCACTATTCCGCGAGGTGTTTTGGCATGAATATGCCAAA
>NZ_JAJDMI010000100.1:0-2515 GCF_020593505.1 Blautia sp. DFI.3.45 | reverse complement strand
AAATCGTTAAGGAAAGAATCGAAGGTGGTGCAAACGAAAAAGCAGTATGGAGACTTTTCATTAACTGCCCTTTCGTTTGCATCAATTTCGATTTTTTCTGGTTGAACAAAGCGCGTCAACTCTATATGGACTTTTAATTATGACACTCTATTTATAATAGGATAGCGTGTACACATAGAAACACATAGAATTTATAATTCAGTCCTGTATTATGACACCAGAAATAAGCCTCCCTAAGGAAGCTAAAAAAATATACAGTTATGATACGTTAACAGAGCATATGTGGTTTTGGTTTTATAAAATGTGGTTTTGTAGGCAGAGGAATAATCTTACCACCACAGGAAGAACACTTGCATATATCTTTATTATAAAGAAGACGGATAATGGCAGGTGCATCCATATCTTTCAGCTTGGAAATATATTTTTTGCAACCAAGGATGTTTCTGCATAGGGTAATCTTTTTCTTCTTATTTCTGGATGAAAGAAGACCATAGTGCCTGATACGTACAAAACGTTTTGGAGGAACATGCATTAAAAATCGACGGATAAATTCCTCGCCGGATATGGTGATCTCTTTCCAAAGCCCTTGGTTTTTGTAATCTTTAGCGGAAAAAGTAACTGTAGATTCTGTCATGTCTTTGATACGGTAGTTGCTGATAGCAATCCGGTGGGTGTATTTTCCAAGGTATCTGATGACAGATTCAGCACCGTCAAATGGTTTCTTGCAATAAGGAATCCATTCCTTTGTATAGCAGGTATTTAATAATTCCTTGAAAGTATAGTAGTTTTTGTAAGGTGCAGCCGATCCATGAAATTCAAGCCTGTCATTTTCCCAGAGCTGCTTAAGTTCAGCCATATATTTTCCACGAAATATTTTGGAGATCACCTTAATCGGAAGAAAAAACTCTTTCCCGTTGTCTTTCCAATGATTTTTCACATCCAGCCCTCCACCAAGAACAATCGCATGGATATGAGGATGAAAATTCATGGTGCTTCCCCATGTATGGAGGATACAAATATAGCCGATATCAGTCCCAAGATATTTACTATCAGCAGCAAGTTCACTGAGAGTATCTGAAGCCGCATGATAAAGAGCAGTGTATAAGAATTTCTGGTTGCTGTAGATAATGGGATTAAGTTCTTCTGGAACTGTAAAAACTACATGGAAATAAGGAGCATCTAAGATATCCTCACGCCGTGCATCTACCCATTTTTCTTTTGGAAACTCCTGACACATAGGACAGCATCTGTCACGGCAGGAGTTATAGTGGACTGACATGCAGCCGCAGTCCTCGCATACGCTTACATTCACACCAAAGGCACCGGTTTTGCAATTCATGATGTGATAAGCGGCCTTTCGCTGAGCGGGAGAAATACTATGTGTGGATTCAAAAGATGGATAAAAACGATGAAAAACATCCTGAATCGTACAATCCTTACTCATGATTCACCACCTTCCGGGTTGTCGAACGGGCTGCGGATTCCAAGAAGTGTCTTGTTGCTCACATGAAGGTAAACATCTGTAGAGCGAGGATCAACATGTCCCAGAAGTGACTGGATATATTTTATATCTGTGCCACTTTCGAATAGGTGGCTGGCAAAACTATGACGGCACGCATGAGAGGAAACATGACGGTTAATGCCGGCGAGTTTAGCACTTTTCTTAAAGAACTGGTTAACACTGGCTATATCAAGATATCCACCGGACCAGGAACTTGGGAAAAGGATATCTTTAGGGCGACCACATTTGTACCAATACTCTGTGAGAAGGTCTAAATTTTTTTGAGACAGAATTGTATACCTGTCAATTCTGCCTTTGGTTTCACGAACATGAATTGTCATGTTGGTACGTGAAATGTCATCATAATGAAGATGAACAACCTCTGATACACGTAATCCGGAAGAATACATAGTTGCAATAATCGCTTTATGCTTCAGATTCGGAGTGGCGTCAATGATTGCATTTATTTCATCGCGGGATAGAACAGCAGGAAGATTTCGCTCTCTTTTCATAGCCGGAACAGTGTCATCATCCCAGAGAATCTTCAGCACCTTTTTATATAAGAACTTGATTGCAGACCGATAGTGATTGTGAGTTTCAGGAGACCTTCCTTCCAGACGTTTGGCAGTAAGAAAACTTTCCGCATCTTTAAGTGTAAGATCAGAAACATTTTTTCCAATCCAACGAAGGAAGTAACTGACATCAGAGCAATACAGTTGAATAGTTCTTTCACGCAGGTTACGTTTTTCCGCTTCATTGCGGATGGATTCAAAAATATCTTTATACATAATAAAACCTCCAGAATAAGTAGTGTTAATAATTACATCTACCTATTCGGAGGTGCGTTAGCGTCATAATTCCGATTGCGGAAGAGACTGGAAAATGTTATTCTTATCATAGGCAGTGGAGCTTTCTTAGTTCAGTTGTTTCGTGTGGTAACTTAACAATAACGGATTATGGAAAGTAATTCCACTGCTTTTTTAATAAAAATAAAACTGCGCCACAGCCTTGGCA
>NZ_JAJDMI010000099.1:0-2559 GCF_020593505.1 Blautia sp. DFI.3.45 | reverse complement strand
AACTGTTAAGGAAACAATCGGAGTTGGTGTAAACGAAAAAGCAGCCTTGAGTTCTGATAAAAACTGCCCTTTCGTTTACATCAATTTCGATTTTACCTTGGTGAACAAAGTCGCGTCCCTTTAGCCGATAGCTATGGGGATTCAATCGTTGCTCTTTTCCTTAAGTTTATCATACCGGATGTTTTGGTAAAAGTTTTTTTATTCAAGAAATCAATTTCAGGCATGACAAACAAACCTCCTATGCGGAAGTCATTTATTCTATGCAATTGTAGATTTTAACATCTCATATGTGCACAAAAAGAAGAACTGTATTTATCTTTGCGGGGTGATACCATATTCCCTCCGCAAGAAGAACATTTGCATACATCGATGTGATACAAAACCTTTATCATTTCTATTGCATTTAGATTTTTTAATGTAGAAATGTATTTCTTGCATCCAAGCAGATTTCTGCAGTGAGTTATCTTTTTTCTCTTGTTTCTACATGATAGCAGACCATAGTGACGGATTCTGACAAATTGTTTGGGAGGAACATGCATCAGGAATCGACGGATGAATTCTTCTCCTGAAATTGTTTTCTCTTTCCAACAGCCTTCGTTTTTATAGTCTTTTACTGCATATGTAACTGTCGTGTCTTTCATGGATTTAATTCGCTGATTACTGATTGCTATCCTGTGGGTATATTTTCCAAGATAATTGATAACCGACTGTGCACCATTGAAAGTTTCTTTACAGTAAGTGACCCAGTTCTTTTCATAACACTTATCAAGAAGTTCTTTAAAACGATAGCTGTTCTGATATTTCTCCGCTGTACCATGAAATTTAAGCTTAGAATCATTCCACAGGCTTTTTAACTCATCCAGATATTTTCCACGGAACACCTTTGAGATGACACCATATGGGAGAAAAAAATTTCCACCTGTTTCTTTCCATTTATTTTCATCATCAAGCCCACCTCCAAGAACAATGGTATGAATATGAGGATGATAATTCATTGCAGAACCCCAGGTATGAAGAATGCAGATATACCCTATATCAGCTCCCAGGTACTTTGCATCTTTTGACAATTCATTCAATGTGGCTGAAGCAGCATGATACAGTGCATCATATAACAGCTTCTGGTTGCTGTAAATAATGGAATTCAATTCCTCAGGAACTGTGAATACTACATGATAATAGGGTGCATCCAATACGTTCTCTTTTTGTGCATCAATCCATTTCTCTTTCGGAAACTCCTGGCACATGGGACAGCATCTGCTTCTGCAGGAGTTGTTGTGAACACTGATACATCCGCAGTCCTCACAAACACTGATGTTTACACCAAAAACTCCTGTTTTACAGTTTCTGATGTGATAAGCCGTTTTTCTGTGATGAGCAGGAGGGTTACTCCTCTTTTCATAAGAAGGATAGAACCGTTCAAATACATCCTGTATCGTACATGATTTATCCATAATCATTCACCACCCATCTCATCAAATGGGCTTTTAATACCAAGCAGAGTTTTATTGCTTACATGCAGATAAATTTCTGTTGATTTTGGATCACGATGTCCCAAAAGAGCCTGAATGTATTTTATATCGCAGCCTGACTCAAACAGATGACTTGCAAAACTATGACGCAAACAATGTGTGGAGACATGTTTCTGAATGCCTGCTCTTTCGGCGCTTTCACGAAAAAACTGAATGACACTATCTTTTGTAAGATAATCCCCTGTCCATGAACTTGGGAACAGAATCCCCCTTGGTCTGCCACATTGAAACCAGTATTCTGTCAATATTTCGAGCGTCCGGTCTGCAAGCAAAGTATAACGATCAGAGCGACTTTTCCCATCACGGATGTGTATGGTTTTGTTCGTGCGTGAAATATCATCATAATGAAGATGTGTGACTTCTGAAACACGAAGTCCGCCTGAATACATAGTAGCAATCATAGCTTTGTGCTTCAAATTTGGCGTAGCATCAAGAATAGCTGATATTTCTGCTTTTGTAAGCACCGTTGGTAACTTTCTGTCCCTTTTCATACGAGGTATGTCATCATCATCCCAATTCTTCTTCAATATTTTTTTGTAAAAGAAGCGGATTCCTGAATGGTAGTGATTGTATGTTTCTGGTGAAATCCCGGAAAGTTTCTTTTCAGTTAGGAATATATCAACATCGTCAGTTGTTAATGCATCTATATCCTTGGCTGTGCGGTTCAAAAAATGAGCAACACTGGTACAGTATGCATGAATCGTGGAATCCTTGAGATTCCGTTTATTTGCAGCAGATCGAATCTGATTAAAAATTTCTTCGTACATAATAAAATCCTCCATGTAAAATCAGTAGTTAATGAAAAACCCTGCTTACATGGAGGTGCATTAGCATAATAAAACCGCTTGTCAGAAAAGCGGTCAAATGGTATTCTTTTCATAGGCAGTGGTGTCTTTCTGTATTGAATTGTTTTGTGTGGTAACTTTACAATATCAAATACTGGTAAGAATTGCCATTGCCTATTTTATTATTGAGAAAAAGAAAGCTGCGCCACAGCCTTGGCAAGCCATCGCGCAGCGATTTTGTTCAA
>NZ_JAJDMI010000010.1:0-81199 GCF_020593505.1 Blautia sp. DFI.3.45 | reverse complement strand
CTGACGATACAAAAATTTATTATTTTTTATTGTCCTCTTGACGGGGAGCATACCAGATCCGGAGGGTGTTTTTTTCTGCGAATACACGGTATTCAGAGAAATCTACCGCCTGGAAGCCAGAAGAGCTTTGCGCGCCGGGATCACAGAATATGTTATGCTTCTTACCATTCGGCTGGATTTGCAGGATAAACAGGCAGATCCGGCCAGGATACAATATTACAGGAAAAAAGCCAGCACAAAACTCTGGCAGGTGTTGAAGAAATATCTGCGGATGGGAGATGTGGTTGCCAGGTACAGTGATGAGCAATACCTGGTAATGCTTCCTTATTGCAATTACGAATCTTCACAGAAAGTGGCGAGAAGAATTCTTTCCAATTTCAGAAAAGTAATGGGCAGTCAGAAAATAACTGTTAAGGTAGAAACAAGGGATGTTTCCATGGATTATGAACTTCCCCCGGAACGCAAAGGAGGTGTGACATGGTTACATGAGAAGAAGAGTAAGACGACAGAGACAATGATATAAACACACAGGACAGCTATCAAAAATTTATAATAAAATAAAAAAGACAGGAGGAATGGTTTATGGAAAAGACCAGAAAGTGGCGCAAAATACTTGCTATGATGCTGACAGTAGTTATGATGCTGCAGAATGCACAGTCAGTTATGGTATTTGCAGATGTCACAAATGAACAGATTGAACAGCGACTTGCCGGTAATCAGGGACAGACTGAAGAAACACAGCCGGCTCAGAGTCAGGTCGACACAAGAGCAAACGGAGAGGAGTATAAGACGCAATCCCAGGAAACGCAGGAAAATGGGAATGGCAGTACAGATATCGGAAGCCCGGAATCAGGAAATGCAACAACTGAGGCAAAGACTTCCAATGCAGATGTATCTGCAACCATTACCCAGAGCGTGTTCCAGGCAGATGTCAGTGGAACCACCTGTAACTTCGTGCAGATGACCGCTCAGATTACAAATAATGACGCTGAGAACCCTGCAACAGGTGTAAGCGTTAAAGCACTGCTTAATTCTGCACAGCTGAGTTGGGTAAACGGATACGGAACCGAAACAGCAGGTGCAGGTGCCTATGCGGTAGACAGCAACAATACAGCTGATCTTCCGGATGGAAGTGCCGACGGCTATGATCAGATTGTTATGTGGACTGACCAGACAATCGGCGCAGGTGAAACTGTTGCCTACCAGTTCGCAGCCCAGATCATCCCGGAGAACCTGGATGGCGTAGTAAATGCATGGTATGTGGATGGAACATCCTGCAGCTATACATGGGAGAATACGGAGATTCTTGTGCCTACACAGGCACCGGTGGAACCTGCACCGGAAGTTGCTCCACCACAGACAGAACCGGAGGAAAAACCGGAAGTTAAACCGGAGGAGACTATACCGGAAGTGACTGAAGCACCGGAAGTAACACCGACACCGGAAGTAGCAGAAGTCCCGGAAGCGACACCGACACCGGAAGTAACAGAAGTCCCGGAAGCGACACCGACACCGGAAGTGACAGAAGTCCCGGAAGCGACACCGATACCGGAAGTGACTGAAGTCCCGGAAGCAACACCGACACCGGAAACTACTCAGGCAGTTGATGATGACAAACAGGCAAAACTTGATGAGCAGAACAAATTGTTGGGACAAAGTAAGGATCGCCTTAAGATAAAAAAAGCTAAAGCTCCTAAGGCACAGGCAAATGATGCAGATACTGAAGATGACCAATCAACTGCTGTGAATGCTGATAAAAAGATGACACAGGAAAATTCCGAAGTTAATAGCTATCCTGGAGATTTGGAAACTTTTTTTCATGGCATTACTATGGAAATGAGAGATGCTTCTGGAAACTTAGTTACAGGATACAATCCAACTACAGATTTAACAGGTGGAAGCTTTTCTATTCATTTGCCATTTGGAGAAACGGTAACTCCTGAGAAGCAGATGGATTCAACACCTAATTTAAAGTATAAATTACCGGATACCTTAAACATTTCAGCGGATATTCCGTGGACTCCGTTGGCATGGAAAAGCACAACACCTCAATCAATACGGGATATATATGCTAATCCGGGATTTTTTATGGTAGATGGAACAACAAATACACTTTATATTCAGATGAATCCGGATTTAGTAAAGGATTATGATAATGTAGAAGGTACAGTTGATTTATCAGGAAGTTTCAAAAAAACATCTGGTCAAACAGAAGAAGTTACAATTGGTGATACAAAATGGACGTTAAAGTTTGATGATGCTATACTTAGTGCTTCTAAGAGTGTTTCCAGATATGATGAAAATGATGGTTTTACATTTACAATAGATGTTACATCATTTGGCAATCCTGCAGGTACGACGATAGAAGATACAATGGAGAAGAATCTTGTATTAACACCTAATTCAGTAGAAGTAAGTACTGATGGTGGAAATACTTGGAACTCGCTTACATATACAGCTCCAGACGAAAATAATAAGTTCACAATAAACTTATCTGATGAATTATTAAAGGCATCACAAGATGAAAATGGGAAAACGGTAAGTAAAAATATAAAAGTCAGATATAAAGCTACGATTAATTCTGAAAATATTGTACCAGGTACATCTGTAGATCAATTGGGAAATACAGCAGTTATTAAATATGATGGAAATAAGCAGACTCAACCTCTGAAAGCATATGGAAGCTACAAGATAGACTGGATAAGAAAAGCTGCTGGAACTTTTGAAAATGGCAGGATAAAATGGACATTAGTAGTTAACAAAGATGCAAAGGCAGATGTTAATGGTCTTGTTGTTACAGATACATTAGTTGGCACAGGTCTGAGATATGATAAGAGTTCAAAAATTGAAGTGTTTGTGGATAATGCTTCAACATCTAGTAAAGAATTAGGGTGGAATGATGTAACATATGGCCATAATAATAGTGGACAGGAAACATGGTCATATACAATTTCTGAATCCGGAAAGCATAAATATACTTTTGTGTATTATACATTAACAACACCTGGTTTAGACACAAAGCAATATGGAAATATAGGTGAAGTTTCAAAAGGTGCAAATACAGTTAAAACAGATGTTGTGTATGGACCAGGTAGCGGAAGCGAAGGAACAGATGGCATACTTTCTAAGAAATTTGTTACAACAAAAGATATAGATGGAAATAAATATGCCAAGTGGGAAGCAACTATCAAAGTTCCTGCTAATGGTTTGAAAAATGCAGTCTTTACTGATACCCTTTCAGATGGACATGTGTTTGTTACAAATGAGATAGGAGACACAGAACCTAAAATTAAAATTGAAGGTATAAATGCAGAAACGCGTGCAAAGACAAAGATTGCTTTAACTGATAATAATAAAGTAATGACAATTCTTTTTGGCAATTCAGAGAGTACTTCTGAATTGCCTTCAGGCGAGAACAATCAGGGGTATACTGTTACGATTACTTATTATACAAAGCTGGAAGTAGCAGAAGGAACAGTATCGAATGAAGCTAGAATAACTTCAACAACCAAAAATGAATTTGTTGATGCAGAAGAAGAGATAAAACCATATTCTTTTGGAAAATCTGGAAGTGTTAATAGTGAAAATTCCAGACTATTGGACTGGAGAATAACGTTAAGTAAAGGTTTGGGAGATATTGATGAAAACGCCTTGACAGTTACGGATACATTAACGGGAAAACATAGTTATAAAGATGGTACGGCCCATTTATATAGATGGACAGGAAATGCTGGAGAAGGAACACCTTCTGATCTCACATCTAAGGGCTTGACTGTGGATTCAAGTAATAAGAAAAAAGTTATATTTACTGTTAGTTATCCATTGTCTGATAAATATACTTGGACAATAGATTATCAGTCTGAAATTGACAATGGAGCTGGACAAAATGATACGTTATTTAGTAATAATGCAGTATTTACTCTGAATAATAAGCCAATAGGTGGGGAAAATGGAGTTACTGCCAGTATTGACACGAACGCGACTAGAATCGTAAAACATTTGCTTAATAAAGACGAGGTTAGCGTAGAAAATGCTTATAAAGCTAAGTATTCAGTTGAAGTAGACGGTTATACTTTGGATATTAAACAGGATCAGAATTATGAATATGTTATTAAAGATTATTCAGATACCAGTGTAAATATTCAGGAAAGTACAATTAAGGTAACTGATATAGAAAAACCCAACCAAGATGTCAAATTTGGATATGTATATAATAAAGATATACAGAAAGACGGTAAAAAGGTAAATGAGTTAATAGTATCTATTAATTCAACGGGACAGCATAAATATAAATTAAGTTATGTTGCCGTTATTAGTCCAAATGATGATTATAAAGTCGGAGCTGACAATAAACTTCATTATTCAAACTGGGCTGAATTCGCTGCCAAGACATCTAAAGATGATGCTGATGTAACAATTTCAGCTAATGGTTCTGCAGAAGGCGGAGTAACAGAAAAATATGTTACTATATATAAGATTGATAAACAGGATAATACCCCATTAAGCGGAGTAAAATTCCAGTTAGAGTGGTGGAATGGAACTGATTGGGTAGCTATTACTGATGTTGCTGAGACGGCTGGCGAGGGAACGGGCAAAGGAAAAATTACATTTGCACAGAATACTTCTAATTTACCGGATGGACTTGGAACTATTTGTGGAGTCAAAAAGGGGTTTGAGTTAAAGTCTGGTCAAAGATATAAATTTGTGGAAACTGAGGCACAGAACGGATATAAAATTTGTAAACCATGGGAATTTATATATGATAATGCTTCTGCTGCCGGTAATAAACTTTCTAATCAAGGTGAGCAGACAATACCAAATGAAAAAGTTATTTCTGTAAAAGTAATTAAGAATTGGAATGAACAGTCCGCTAATAATCCAACAAGTATTAATGTAACGCTTAAAGCAACTGTTAATGGAAATGATTATCCATTGACTAATGTTGAGACAGAAAAAACTTTACAGGCTAGTACGAATCCTCTGGTTAATTGGACATATACTTGGGATAATCTTCCAAAGTATGATAGTAACAACAATGAAATTAAATATGAGGTAGTAGAAGAGTCGAATACATTAGAAAAATATGATGCCACATATGATTATTCTCCGGACACAGAACAGAATGGAATTACTACCAGAACAATTACAATTACAAACTACAAAAAATCAAACAACACAAGCATTGATGTAACTAAAGTTTGGAATGACAATCATAATTCTGATGAAAGCCGTCCTGATAGTATATCAATGCAGTTATATAAGTCGGTTGATGGTGGTGAAACATGGAAAGCTGTTGGACAGGATCAGGAGTACAGTTATAATGTAAAAAATACGGATGGAACTGTTACTACTTGGACATATACATACAATGGAAAAATTGAATTAACATCAAGAGATAAAAAAGGTAACAATGATGATGAATGGTACCATAGATGGGATTATCTTCCGGCGAAAACTGAAGCAGGAGTGACTATTTCGTATAAAGTAGAAGAAATATTAGATACCAATAATGGCACTAAGATAGTTGATTCAGATACAAACATTCCAAGTAAAAAAGATGGTAAATATTATAAACTAACAAGTGTTCAAAAAGAACCTGAGAATAATCCATCAAGTTATACATTTACTAATACTTATAAATATGAAAAAGTAAGTATTCCAGTAGAGAAAAAATGGAATACGAATGGAGATAGTTCTGCGAAAATTCCAGAGAGTATTAATGTAAAACTTGTTGCAACAGTTGAGGGCGGTAGTAATTTATCTCTTGCACAAATAACTGGAAAATCAAGTATTCAAGAAACGATACAATTAAATAAGAATTCTGACTGGAAGGATACAACAAGCTGGACAGATCTTGCGAAATGCTATAACGGAAAGGAAATTGTATATAGTGTGACGGAAGAGGGAACGCTTCCAAATGGCTGGAACCTTACAAGCAATAGCAAGGATAAAGACGGAACGTATGTTTTAACTAACACTTATTCAAATCTTATTTCTGTTTCAGCAACCAAAGTATGGGATGATAACAATAATCAGGATGGCAAACGCCCAAATAATGTTACATTTACATTGTATCGTCCGAAACTTAACGACAAGGGAACTTACGAAACTACAAACAAGGGAGAGAATGACATTATTATTGATAATGTGGTTTATACTCCATATGCAGCATCTGACGATAAGGCATCGAAAGTTTCCAATGGTGATAAGAAAAAGGTCCAATGGAATCCTGTAGAATGGAATAAGCTGGAACCAAAATGGGGATATGTATCTGGTGCTTCTGAAACACTTAAAGACACAGAGATTCCATATATAGTACGTGAGAATGAAGTAAATGATTATACAACAGAAATAAAGAATCCAGATAATAACAAAGCTTTTATCATTACTAACAAACATACACCTGAAACAACAACAATACGAGTAACTAAGAAATGGGAGGATAATAGTAATCAGGATAATAAACGTCCTGAAAGTATTACTGTAACATTAAAAGCTACTATATCTAAAGATGGGAAAACTCAGGACGTAACGAATAGCATTAAAGTACTTACGGGTAATAATTCTAAAAAATCCATGTCTGCTGATCCTAATGATCCTAAGGCTAATCAGTGGGGCTCGATTGAATGGAAAAATCTTCCAGTTTACATGGATGGAAAAACAATTTCCTATTCAGTAGAAGAAGTATCAATTACTGATTATGAATCAGAAGTTACAGAGCCAACATACAATGATACAGATAAAGTCTATGAGGTAACTATTACAAATACTCATAAAGCAGATTTGGTTAGCAAAACTGCAACTAAAGTATGGAATGATGATTCTGACCGTGATGGTAACCGCCCGGATAAGGTAAGATTCCAACTATATAAAGTTGTTAATGGAAAAGAAACAGCAGTTGAAAAAGATGGCAATGGTAAAAACGGTTCACAAATAGTAACAGTTACAGGTCAGAGTAATGCAGATATATGGACAGTGACCTGGGAGAAATTACCGAAGTTTGAGGACGGTACAGAGATTAAATACATTGTCAAAGAAATGAGTCTTACAGGTACAGGTGAAATTTCTAAAGAAGAATTAGGTAAATATAGTAAGGCTTCAAATAAGGATGGACTGACTATTACAAATACCTATAAACCAGAAACTGTAAATAAAACTGTTAAGAAATTATGGAACGATGGTAACAACGTCAGCAAGTTAAGAAGTGATATTGAAGTAACCCTGAAAGCACAGATTGATATTAGCAAAGATTCAAAGAATCCAGAGTTACAGTCTGTAGATGTAAGAAAGTATGATGAAAGTAAAAACACCTTTGTTGATGCAGAAGAAACACAAATCCTTAAATTAATTGATGGAGAAAGCGCAACATATACTTGGGAGAACTTACCGAAATATTGGCGTTGGACAGATGGAAAAACTTATCTGATTAAATATTCAGTGGAAGAAGTTGCAGATACAATTCCAAATGGGTATACTCCAGAATATTCTGAGGAACAAGATAATACATTTGTAATTACCAATAACTATACTCCAGAGACAACAAGTGTAGAAGTAAGTAAGATATGGAATGACAACAACAATTCAGATGGTGTTCGTCCGAAATCTATTAAACTTCAGTTGAAGGCAGACGGAAAAAACTCATATAATACATATGAACAGACATTGGACGCAAATGGTAAATGGGATGGAAAGAGTTGGACAACAGTTCCTCATGAACTTGGAATAGTAGAGGTAACACCTACGGATTATACTGTTTCTCCATGGATTATAACTCCGAATGAGTGGAAGAATCTTCCGAAATATCAGCTTGATGATGCGGGCAATAAGAAAGAAATTAAATATACTGTTGAAGAGGTTGATCTTGATAGCCATTATAAAATGACTTCAAATGAAGTTAATGGAAACAGAATAGAAATCGTCAATACACATGAAACGGATAAGATTTCTAAACAGTTAATTAAAACATGGTTTGATGATAAAGATGTTAAGCGGCCAACAGGAACTGTAGATTTTAAATTATATATGAAGGTTTATGACACTGCTAAAAAGGATTATACGGAAATGCTTCCTGTAGATGATGAAACATTTGAGAGTCTTGATCCTGATAATAAACAGAATGTTCTTCCAGTAACAAATAAACCAATTCAAAAGGTTTCTATTCCTGAGAAGGGCAAGGATGATGATACAGTTACCTGTTCATGGAATGATCTTCCGAAGAACTTTAACGGAAAACCAATTATATATGAAGTAAAAGAATTAAATGTTCCTGCTGGATATCAGGCAACAACGGTAACTAATACTTCTGACCATACAACAATTTACAATAGAACTGCTGAAATTGAAATAAGCAAAACAGATATTGCTGATACAGATGCAGAACTTCCTGGAGCAGAACTGAAAATTTTTGATGAAACTGGTGAAAACGTACTTGAGTCCTGGACATCTACAAATAAGGCACATAAGGTAACGACAAATTTGGAAGCTGGTAAAACTTATATTCTTAGGGAAATTACAGCGCCTGATGGATATACTGTTGCAGCAGATGTGAAGTTTAAAGTAAATGAAGATGGTTCTATAACAAAAGTTGTTATGAAAGATAAACCGATTGAGGTTGTAATTTCAAAGACTGATGTTAGTGGAGAGAAGGAACTTGTTGGTGCTGAATTTAAGATTATTGATCCTGAGAAGTCAAAAGATGAAAAAGGATATTTGATTGACAGCTGGACCTCAGATGGAACAAAACACAGAGTTAGTACAACTAAGATAAAAACTGGTAAAGAATACAAGTTGATTGAAACAAAGGCTCCGAGTGGGTATACTCCGGCAGCGGAAATAATCTTTACAGTCAGTGCAGTTGGAGATGTACAGATAAATGGTCAGACGATGGCTGAACATTTAATTCAGGTAACAAATACTAAGAATGAAATTAGCTTTGCAAAACTGGATAAAACTACCAGCACTGAAGAAATTCCAGTATATGTAAAAGGTGCAGAACTGGAAGTCAGAACAAGTACAACAAACAAAGACAATAAAGTCATACCATCAGACACAATTGCAGTAACTGCAGATGGTGAAGAACTGAAATGGACATCAGAAGAATCACTGAAAACAGTAAATGGTCTTGCAGCAGGAAATTATTTCCTGGTTGAGACAAAAGCACCAGAAGGTTATAAACTTGCTGAGGCGGTACCATTTACAATAACTGCTCAAGAGGCTGGAACAGAAAATTCAGATCCGATTACAGTTAAAATGTATGATGAGAAGACAAATGTTTCTATTCTTAAGGTAGATAAAGAAGGTAAAGCCCTGAGTGGTGCAACACTTGAAATTCAGGATGCTTCTAAGAATCCAATCGAAGGACTGAGTTGGGTTACAGATGATAAAGCTCATGACATTACAGGTAAACTTACCAGTGGTCAGAAATATTATCTGGTTGAGACTAAGGCACCGGATGGTTATACAATTGCAGATCCAGTTGAATTTACACTGAATGATGATGGTGAGGTTGTTGTTAATGATAAAGTTGTTGAAAATGGTCAGATAACAATGAAAGACATCCAGACCAGTGTTACTATCAGTAAGAAGGCAATCACTGGTGAAGATTCTATTGGAGGAGCAAAACTTCAGATTCTTGATTCTGAAGGTAAAGAAGTAGTAAAAACCTGGGAAACTGAGGATAAGAAGGATAAAGTAGTTACCGGAGTGTTAAAAATTGGTGAGACATATACTCTTCATGAGGTAACACCGCCGGCCGGATATGCAAATGCAGACGATATCAAATTTGTTCTGACGGACAAAGGAGAAATTGTTATTAATGACAAAGTTGAATCCGCTGTAGTAATGCGAGATGCCAAACTTCAGATCAAGGTAAGCAAGAAGGATATCACCGATACAGATGAACTTCCGGGAGCAGTCCTTCAGATTCTGGATAAAGCAGATAACAGCGTGATTGCAGAGTGGAAAACTGCAGACAAACCTGTAATCATTACAGAAAAAGACTGCAAGAAACCACTTGTTGCAGGTAACACCTATATTCTTCATGAGAAGACAGCACCGGACGGTTATGCATATGCAAAGGATGTTGAGTTTACAGTTCATGTAGATTCCATCGAGGGCAATGAGCAGTTAGTAACCATGCACGACGCTAAAAATGTAGTAGTAGTTTCCAAGACAGACCTGGCAGGTACCAAGGAGCTTCCTGGAGCAAAATTACAGATTCTGTCCAGCGATGGCAAGACAGTTCTGGAATCTTGGACTTCTACAAATGAGGAATATAAAGTAACTAAGAAACTGAAAGCAGGTGAATCTTACATCCTTCGTGAGACTGAAGCTCCTGACGGATATGCAATCGCAGACGATGTGAAGTTCACAGTAAACAAAGATGGTTCTACAACGAAAGTTGTAATGAAAGATGCACAGACAAGCGTAACAGTAAGCAAGACAGACCTGACAGGCGAGAAAGAGATCGCAGGTGCGAAACTTCAGATTCTGAACAAGAATGGCAAGGTAATGGAAGAATGGACATCTGATGGTAAGACTCATGCAGTTACAGCAGCACTTGTTGCAGATGTAACTTACATTCTTCATGAAGTAAGTGCTCCGGCAGGATACAGAACAGCTAAAGATATTGAATTTACTGTTGATAAGACAGGAAAGACAACCAAGGTTGTAATGAAGGATGCTCCGACCAAAGCAAGTATCCTCAAGACTGACGAGAGCGGCAAAGCACTCAGCGGTGCACAGCTCGTAGTGAAAGATTCCACCGGTAAGGAACTTGACAAGTGGACATCTGACGGAAAGGCTCATGAGATCACAGGTCTCCTCACAGTAGGCGAGACCTACACATTAAGTGAGGTTTCAGCTCCGTCCGGCTACACAGTGGCTCCGGATCAGACATTTAAGATGGAGGATAAGGACGTAATCGAAGTTACTATGGTTGACTACCAGGCATCTGGTTCCGGTCAGATCACAGTAACCAAGAAAGTTACTTACGCAAATGGCGGTGATTTCATAGATCTGATCGCTCAGGACGATACCTTCTATGTAAATCTGTTTACAGATGCAGCAGGTAAGTATCCATACAAGGGAGCTCTCCCGCAGGCCATTCATCTGGTAAATGCTTCCGCAGGAAGTGTAACCTTCAGTGATTTGGCACAGGGCACCTATTATGTATATGAGACAGATGCAAACGGCAATGTGATTAATCTTGATCAGCAGGGTATGCACAATGGATCACAGTTTATGTGTACAGTTGATGGCGGTTCCAATACCGTGAAACTGGATCTGAAAGCTGGTCCTAAGGAAGGTGCTGTAAACCTGGAGAATGTATTCTTTGATATTCCTACAGGTTATTCCTATAAGGGCGAGATCAACATTAACAAACAGGTATTGAAAGGTACCACACAGACAACTACGGACGATACGTTCTATGCAGGTGTCTTTACAAAAGGCGATGATGGTGTTTATAATCTGTTCACGGTAGTAACGCTGGTACAGAATGACACAGTTACTGTTGAGGTTCCTCTTGGAGGCAAAGACGGTACAGAGCCGATCAACTACTGCATTCTGGAAACAGATGCAGACGGAAATATTCTTGACCTTGATGTCTTTGAATATGAAGTAACCGGTGAAGGTACAGTTGCTTTAAGTAAGGATAACCTGGCCGGTAACATCAACCTTGTAAACAAAATTCCGGAAGATACAGACGGTAAGCTTCGCGTACAGAAGACTGATGGAAATGGTGTCGGTCTTGCAGGCGCAAGTTTCAGACTGACTGACGAGGACGGATCTGTGATCGATGAGTGGACATCCGAGGCAAGTGCTCATGAATTAGAACTTGAACCGGGTACCTACACTCTGACAGAGGTTCAGGCTCCGACCGGATATACAGGTGCAGGAAGTGTAACGATCAAAGTTGATGATGATTATAACTTCTCTGTAAGTGGAGAAATTGATTATTCTTACAAGGGTGGTCTGCTTAAGATTGTCAACAAAGCTACAACGAGTACTCCGTCATCAGGAACTCCTGTAAGCGGAGGTTCAACACCGGCTTCTTACAGCAGTGCACTCAGTGGAAAGGTAGCAGTCAAGACCGGCGATAACACCCCGATCGGTGCTTATGCAGCAGTTCTTGTAATCGCAGCCCTTGCCATTGCAGGCGGAATCTTCTACAAGAAGAAAAGAAAAAATGATAAATAAGTAACAACAGAGCGGAGTCCGTTTGCGGGCTCCGCTTTTCATATGTGCATAGTGACGTTCTGTTTGACAATCTCTCCACAGGTCCATATAATGAAATACAAGACATAACTGCCAGTCTGTAGAAAGGACTGGCAGTATATGACTTTATCATAGGCAGAACGAGAGCGGAGGAGAGAAAGCTGCGTATGAAAAGATTTGATGATAAGAACGGCACAGATGATAAAAAGAAGCGAAAGCGGATTCTGTTTATGGCAGGAATGATCGCAGTGATTATCATCACAGCTGCCTTATTTTATTTTAACAGTTTTGTGATGAGAACAGAGAATTCCAGAGCCAGAGATTCTCTTCTGGAATGGACAGAGCAGAATGCAGCACTTGTTGGAAGCCGGATTGATATGTACTATGATCTTCTGGAGTGTGCGGCAGATTATATCAGTGATATGCCTTTAGATGAAGTACAGACAGAGGAGATGCTGAGGGAGAAATTTCATCGTCACACAGAGAAGTTTGATTCGCTGAAGATTATCAGTGAGGATGGCCGTTGCGTGCAGGACGGACAGGCTTATTCCCTGAAAGAATACTTCCTGATGGCTATGTTAGGTAACAGGGGGCTGGCAGAAAATGGATATTCCTATGTAGATGGAGTGATATTGTCAGTACCTGTCAAAAATGAGGCACAGCAGATTAAGGGAGTGCTCTGTGGGACGCTTCCGTGCAGCAGTCTGGACGTATATGGAAAGGCAGACCGTAGAAAAGGATATGCAGGGCTTTTTGTGATGGATAATCATGGAAAATATATTGTGTCTGATGGCGGCAATGACACTTTTGGTAATGATTTCCTGACCTGGCTGGAGGGGCGTGAACTGAGTCTGCCGATTTCCGATATTAAGTCCCAGATGGACAGTGGATTCCGATATTACTTTGCGATTTCAGATGAAGATGGAGATTATATGGTGACTGCGGCACCTGTGGACGGTACGAAGCTGTTTGCAGTAACAATGGCTGATAACAGGTATATTCATCAGGCAGGACTCAGATACCGGATATGGGTATTTGTGATTACTCTGGTGATCATCCTGAGTCTTATAGTAGTTATTGGAGTTTATCTGTATTTTCGGCGTGAGGACAGGATCGCTATCCGCAATCTGAACCGTCAGCTTATGCTGAATGAGGAAACTTACCGCATCACAGCAAGGGAGAGTGACCTGTGCGTTTTTACTTATGATGTGGAAACAGAACAGATACAGTTTCTGAATGACAAATATCAGAATCTGGGACTGGATCAGTCAGAGCTCAGCGTACCGGTCATGCTTCGGAAAATCAGGGAGATCAATCCGGAAACCTGTTCTGTGATCAGGGATATATTTGCCAGGGTAGATTCTGCTGAAGCTTTGCATTCACAGAAGGTGAAGGTGTGGGCAGGAGGACGTATGCGGTATCTGCAGGTCAAGACTACGAATCTGTACGATGAATTGGGAAAAGTGTCCCGTATGGTCGGCAGTATCGAGGATGTTACGGATATGGAGAATGATATGCTCAAGCTTCAGAAGGAGGCAAGGACGGATCTTCTGACAGGTGCCATGAACAGGGCAGCGGGCACATCTGCCATAAACCGGATGCTTGTGCAGGAACTTCATCCGGGATGTGTAAATACTTTTGCTATTGTGGATCTGGATAATTTCAAAACGCTCAATGATGTCATGGGACATATGTGGGGAGACAGGGCTCTCTGCGAGGTTGTCCTGATCATGAAGAAGCATTGCAGGGCTCAGGACATCGTCTGTCGTCTGGGCGGTGATGAGTTTGTGGTATTTCTGCCGGATATGACCAGGGAAGCGGCGGAGGAGAGTCTGCGTGTACTTTCTGCGAAGCTGCATATTGATTATGTGAAAGAAAACCTGGAGGTAATGATCTCCGCATCTATGGGGATTGTTTTCTCAGATGGAAGAGATATCACTTTCCAGGACCTGTATGAGGAGGCAGACGGATGTCTGTATCAGGTGAAACGTACCTTCAAGGGTTCCTATCATATTTCAGACAGAGCCGACCGGGTAAAGGCAGATTAGGGAAGCTCCTGTAAAAAATATGCGATGAAATATAGGCATAAATAATAAGAAAAGACTTGACTTAGGCATGCCATGTGTGATAAACTTGACAAGCGACATGGAAGTTAGGTCTTTTTTTTATGCCCGAAAAGATGACGGATACATCGTCCGGCATGAGGAAAATGACCATGCAAATGAAAACACTGGAGGTGGAAGTTGTGCGCGTTAAGATTACATTAGCATGTACCGAGTGCAAGCAGCGTAACTACAATATGACTAAGGAGAAAAAGAACCATCCTGAGAGAATGGAAACTCAGAAATATTGTAAGTTCTGCCGCAAACACACTCTGCATAAGGAAACAAAGTAATCCAAGGTAACTGGACGAAACAGTTACTCACAGAGAATTGTGAGGTCAGGCTATGCAAGGAAATGAAAAATCTGCTGGCAAGAGCCAGAAGAAGAGTTGGTTTCAGGGACTTCAGTCAGAATTCAGGAAGATTGTCTGGACAGACCGCAATGAACTGATTAAGCAGACTATCGTGGTAGTTTGCGTGTCGATCGTGCTTTGCGTACTGATCAGCGTCATGGATTCATTTATTCTCGAAGGCATTAATCTTTTAATGAAATAAGGATAAGGTGATTGTATGTCAGAAGCGAAATGGTATGTTGTTCATACTTATTCCGGGTATGAGAACAAAGTAAAAGTCGATATTGAAAAAACCATCGAAAACAGACACCTGGAAGACCAGATCCTTGAAGTTCGTGTTCCGCTGCAGGAAGTGGCTGAGCTGAAAAACGGGGCTCTGAAACAGGTTCAGAAGAAAATGTTTCCTGGCTATGTACTTCTCAACATGGTTATGAATGACGATACATGGTATGTTGTCCGTAACACCAGAGGTGTGACAGGCTTCGTTGGACCAGGGTCCAAGCCGGTACCGTTGACCGAGGAAGAGATGCTTCCTCTTGGTATCAAGAAAGAGGAAATTCAGGTCGATTTCGCAGAGGGTGATACAGTTGTTGTCACAGGCGGTGCCTGGAAAGATACCGTTGGTGTTATCACTGCCCTTAATGTGCAGAAACAGACAGCAACGATCAATGTTGAACTTTTCGGCCGCGAAACGCCGGTAGAAATTAGTTTCGCAGAAATCAAACAGATGTAACAAGCAAAGGTAACAATATCGTGGGAGGGACCATAAACCCCCGCCAATACCACATAGGAGGTGCCGAAAAATGGCAAAGAAAGTAACAGGATATATCAAATTACAGATTCCGGCTGGTAAAGCAACTCCAGCACCACCTGTAGGTCCAGCTCTTGGACAGCACGGTGTAAATATCGTTCAGTTCACAAAAGAGTTCAATGCAAGAACAGCAGATCAGGGAGACTTAATCATTCCTGTAGTTATCACTGTTTATGCAGACAGAAGTTTCAGCTTCATAACCAAAACTCCGCCGGCTGCAGTTCTTCTTAAGAAAGCTGCTAAGATCAAATCCGGTTCCGGCGTACCGAACAAGACAAAAGTTGCTAAGGTTACTAAAGCTCAGGTTCAGGAAATCGCTGAACTTAAGATGAAAGACTTAAATGCAGCATCCCTTGAAGCAGCTATGAGCATGATCGCTGGTACTGCAAGAAGTATGGGAATCGAAGTAGTTGATTAATTTTAATATTAAATAGTAAGTGGGAGGGCGTTCCCCGCAAATACCACAGGAGGTTATAGAAATGAAACGAGGAAAGAAATACGTGGAAGCTGCTAAAGCAGTAGACCGCGCTACATTATATGATACCGCAGAAGCTATCAGCTTAGTTAAAAAAGCTGCAGTTGCTAAATTTGACGAAACTATCGAAGTTCATATCCGTACAGGCTGCGATGGACGTCATGCAGACCAGCAGATCCGTGGTGCAGTAGTTCTGCCACATGGTACTGGTAAAAAAGTTCGTGTTTTAGTATTCGCTAAAGATGCTAAAGCTGAAGAAGCAAAAGCAGCAGGTGCTGAATTCGTAGGAGCTGAGGATCTTATTCCGAAGATTCAGAACGAAGGATGGTTAGACTTTGACGTTGTTGTTGCAACTCCAGATATGATGGGTGTTGTAGGTCGTCTTGGTCGTGTACTTGGACCGAAAGGTTTAATGCCAAACCCGAAAGCTGGTACAGTAACAATGGACGTTACTAAAGCAGTTCACGATATCAAAGCAGGTAAGATTGAGTACCGTCTTGATAAAACCAACATCATTCATGTTCCGGTTGGTAAAGCATCCTTTACAGAGGAACAGTTAAGCGACAACTTCCAGACGCTGATCGATGCTATCGTTAAGGCTAGACCAAGCACACTGAAAGGTCAGTATTTAAAGAGCGTTGTTATTGCTCCGACAATGGGACCTGGTGTGAAGATCAACCCGATGAAATTAGCATAATAGATTTTAGCAATTTAAGACTCTCGGAGATGCTCCGGGGGTCTTTTTGCGTTTCTTTTTGGGGGTGGCGGGTATGGGGACGTGCAGGAAAATATTTGTTTTCTGATACGGCTGCGGAGGCAGGAATACTAAGCTTCCGGAAATTTGCTAAAACCATGCCGGAAAAATTCAAACTCGCTTCGCTCAGACAGTGAATTTTTCCGGCATAACGCAAATTCCCGGAAGCTAAGTATTGCTACACCTCCTGTAGATGTATCAGAAAACAAATATTTTCCTGCGCTATACAATGGTAATGGTTTCGCGGGCGGGGAAAACGGAAAGGTATTGGATATAGGGAGAAAGATGCAATGTATGGGTGTGCAGGAATGGAAGATTACAGGATTTGGTAAGGGTGTGTTATAGTAGGGGGATGAATTAGAGATTTGTTAGATATATTTTTTCTGAGCAATGTTATAGAGGCAGACAGGAGGCGTTATTGTGGCTGGCAGGAGACAGAAAAAGAGCGGTGGAAGAAGTTATGCATGGAGATACCGGGGCAGGATTGTGGCTTGTGTGTTTGTTGAGGTGATCATTATCTGTGCGCTGGTTATCATGATCGGATGGAATAAGGGCGTGAAGGAGTGGTTTGAGCAGTTTGAGCAGCCGGTTCTGAAGGAAGTGGATATCAGTGGAATTAACAGTCCGAATGCGATCCTGATGCAGGCCAGGGGAGGTAAGATTCTGGGTGAGATTAACGGGGAGGCTCAGATTTATCCGGCTTCTATGACGAAGATTATGACTGTGATACTGGGGATTGAGAATTTTGATAATCTGGATGAGAAGATTACTCTGACGGATGAGATGTTCGCCGGATTGTATGAGCAGGATGCTACGCAGGCAGGTTTTCAGCCGGGGGAAGAGGTCCGGGTGATTGATCTTCTCTATGGTGCGATGTTGCCTTCGGGGGCAGAGTGCTGTATTGCGCTGGCAGATACAATCAGTGGTTCAGAGGCGGATTTTGCGGAGCTGATGAATAAGAAAGCAAGGAAGCTTGGAATGGAGAATACTCATTTCTGTGATTCTACAGGGCTGCATAATCCGGATCATTACAGTACGGTTAAGGATATTGCTGTTTTGATGAAGTATTGCATTAAGAATGATACGTTTCGTGAGATTGTGGAGACCTCCAGACATTCTACCGGAGTTACAAATATCCACCCGGATGGAATTACTTACTACAGTACAATGTTTAAAAATCTGTCTGATCCGACAGTCACAGGTGGAAAAATCCTCGGTGGCAAGACCGGCTATACCAGTGAGGCAGGGCACTGTCTGGTGAGTTTTGCGGAGATTGAGGGCAGGGAATATATCTTTGTTTCCGCAGGTGCTTCCGGAGCAGATGGAAATACGATTCCGCATATTCAGGATGCTGTGACTGTTTATAACAGGGTTGGTGCGGCGATTGAGGCGAAGATGAATGATAATAATAAATAAAATCTCCCACAAATTGTGACGCACATCTTGTGGGGAGCATTTTCGTTACTGTTCACTGGTAATATCCCGCGAGGTGTTTTTTGTGAGCAAAGATCACAGAAAACCCGAGACATACCGCGCGAATTTATGCGATCAGCATAAATTCTGTGCATCGCGAAGCGTGTTACTGTGAACGGAGTGAACAGTAACGCATTTTCCAAATACACTCTAATGTTTATAGATTTTTATAGACATATTTTTATGTATGTGATATAATCAATCACATACAAAAGAACGATACGGGCTACAGAGGAGGTGAAAGTGGTGACAGACAGACAAATACTGGAAGCTGTTTTGACAGAGGTCAGAGGATTTGGGACGCGAATGGATAAATTCGAAAGTCGAATGGATAAATTCGAAAGCCAGATGAACCGAATGGAAGAAAGTCAGAAGCGTTTTGAAGAAGAGACCAGAAATAACTTTGCAGATATCAAACTGCATTTGGAGAACATAACGGATAGGAATATTTCTATCCTTGCAGAGAATCATCTGAATCTTATCAATAAGATGGATGTGTCGGCTACCTGGATGAACAGGATTATGATTAATGAAGTTAAGATGAATGCTCTGACAGATCAGGTTGCCAGACTTCAGGCGAAATCCAGTTAAGCTTCCAATGATGAAAATACGAACGGATAAAAAGGGAGAACCTCAATGGTTCTCCCTTTAAAAGGTTTATTTTATGCGATTTTCCGATAGAATTATTCTCCGAAATATCTCTTAAGAAGACCAGCGAATGCTTTTCCATGTCTTGCTTCATCTCTTGCCATTTCATGAACTGTATCATGGATAGCGTCAAGGTTAGCAGCTTTTGCACGTTTAGCAAGGTCTGTTTTACCAGCTGTAGCACCGTTCTCGGCTTCTACACGCATCTGAAGGTTTTTCTTTGTGCTGTCTGTTACAACTTCACCTAATAATTCAGCGAATTTAGCAGCATGTTCTGCTTCTTCATAAGCTGCTTTTTCATAGTATAAACCGATTTCCGGATATCCTTCTCTGTGAGCAACTCTTGCCATTGCAAGATACATACCAACTTCAGAGCATTCACCCTGGAAGTTTGCTCTTAAATCAGCCATGATGTCTTCGCTGGATCCCTGAGCAACACCTACAACGTGTTCAGCAGCCCATGACATTTCGCCATCCTGCTTTACGAATTTATCAGCCGGTGCCTTACATACAGGACAGGCTTCCGGAGCTTTCTCACCTTCATAAACATAACCACATACACTACATACCCATTTTGTCATAATTAAAATCTCCTTTTCTTTTTAATGAATTTATTAGGGATGCCAGAAAATAAATTGATTATCTCAGCATCGTTTAGTTCTTACTGCTTTCCGTCTGTGCGGCAGAAAAAGTAATTTTTTAATAATAGTAATTATTACTATTTTCTGTGACTTTAGATTACCATACTTGATTGAAAAAGTCAAGTTTAATTTTAGCTTTTTTGCAACTTTTTATCATTAGTTGTTATTCCCAATTTGGCCACTAATGATGTAAGCAAAACTACTTTGAACTATCAGAGTTGCCTTCTGTCTCTTTCAGGCAGTCCTCACACAGGCCGAAGAATCTGGCACTGTAATCAGTAATCTTTCCTTTGAAGTTCTCACCTGCAAGATCCATAATGTGGTGAATTCCCTCGCTCTCAAGGTCGATGATCCGCTCACATCTGATACACATGAAGTGGCAGTGCCTCTCGGTCCGCCCGTCAAAGTGATCCGCTCCGGCGAAAGAGGAAAGCTTCTTAATCTCTCCCAGATCAGCCAGCAGAGATAAGTTGCGATATACCGTACCGAGGCTGATATTCGGATAGATGAGCTTCATATTCTCATATACCACATCGGCAGTAGGATGATCTGTTCTGGTTCTTAGAAACTCTTTGATCGATTCCCTCTGACGGCTGTATTTCAGTGTCGCCATGGTATTCCTCCCTTCCCTGTTTACTCGCAAATGATTTATCATAACTGTTCAGGATAGTTGCAGTTATAATCTGTTCAATAACGATAATCATTACTGATATTGATACTATACAATATTGGATTGAAATTGTCAAGATATAAAATTATTATTTTATAGAATTGTTATAGTTTGGTTACTGTTTACACAACACTGTCCCGCGAGGTGTTTTGGCATGAATATGCCAAAATCCCGAGACATACAAGCCAAAATTCCATTGCCGCAGGCAATCTGGAATGAATTTTGGCTACGTTACTGTGAACGGAGTGAACAGTAACATAGTTTGGAAAATCTATTTTACAACTCTTGTACACAAAACAAATACAGGATATAATATTACAAATAAAATACTTTCAAAAAAGGGGGAGCCTATATGACTAAGACAAGAACAGTTCCACTTTTTTACAAAAGAAAAACAGCAGATCAAAAAAAAGAATGGAGAGTATGTATTCAAGATCCATTTGAAAATTGTGAAAAGATATATCCTATACAACAGAAAAAAGTAAAACAAATGATAAATAATATAAAAGAAGACTCTAATGTGGAAAAAATAGTTGTATTTGGATCAAGTGTACAGGATACATGTCACATGGGAAGTGATGTGGATTTTTACATTGTACTGAAACAGGATCAGAAAATTACTTTTAAAGAAACACTGTCATTTATGTATGATATATGGACAAACTATACGGTGGATTCCCGTATGTATGAAGAAATAACAAAGAAAGGAGTTACCGTATATGAGCGAGACATTGCTGGATAAATCGATAAGCAATTATAATGTTGCTGTTATGATTCGTAATCAAATGGGGAGTGACGAAGCATATTTAAATTACATTGGTTATCATTTACAGCAAGCAGTAGAACTGAATCTGAAATATCAGTTAGAGATGTCAGGAATTGAATACCCTAAAACACATGATATAGATCAGTTACTGCGAATAGGAAAAGAGAATGGTGCAGACCTTTTGGTGACAGAATATATAGAAGACCATAGTGAAATGTTTTCCCTGTGGGAGGCAAGAACTCGTTATGTATTAAATTACCATCTGGAAGAACGGAAAATTGATGTAGCACTAAAAGGAGTAAAGGAACTTCTTGATAAGACATCAGATCTATAAAAGCGACAACTTCAATGTGGGTTTACAAATCCACCAAAATGTGCTATATTTTCCCTATAACAGGAGATAACTATTTCCTATAGCTAACAGCGTTCCACGATCATAGAGCGGAGTGCTGTCATGAAATAACACAAACTCATTGAAGAAGAGAGTAGATCCGCAGACCGTATTACAGAGAAATCCCCATGGATCACATATCACAGATTCAAAGGCTGAGAGGGATATGCAAGGAGCAGGTTGAAGATGGCTTCCGAGAGGCACTGCTGAGAGCCAACAGCTTTAGGCAGCGACAGGCACGCCTGTTACAGCGTAGAGGTATCACAACGTACCTCCTAAGGTTTCCCCGCGTGAGCCCGGAAACGAACAGAAGTGGTAACACGGGTAATACTCGTCTTCTCAGATAATCTGAGGAGACGTTTTTTATGTTATAGGAAATTACTCTGTAATGTTCCTATAACATAAAAAAGCCCTCCGGGCAGGATCACACTGCGACGGAGCGTCCACATTCAAAAAAGGAGACAACAAACCATGGAAAAACAGAAATACTACATCACCACCGCCATCGCCTACACATCCGGCAAACCCCATATCGGCAACACCTACGAAGTCGTCCTTGCCGATGCCATCGCCCGCTACAAACGTCAGCAGGGCTATGACGTATTCTTTCAGACAGGAACCGATGAACATGGTCAGAAAATCGAATTAAAAGCCGAAGAAGCCGGAATCACCCCAAAAGAATTCGTAGACAACGTATCCGGTGAGATCAAAAGAATCTGGGATCTGATGAACACATCCTACGACAAATTCATCCGTACCACAGATGAAGACCACGAAAAACAGGTCAAAAAAATCTTCAAAAAAATGTACGCAAAAGGCGACATCTACAAAGGACACTACGAAGGAATGTATTGTACACCATGTGAATCTTTCTTTACAGAATCCCAGCTTGTAGACGGCAAATGTCCGGACTGCGGCCGCCCATGTGTACCTGCAAAAGAAGAAGCATACTTCTTCAAAATGAGCAAATATGCTGACAAACTTATCGACTACATCAATACACATCCGGATTTCATCCAGCCGGAATCCCGTAAAAATGAGATGATGAACAACTTCCTTCTCCCGGGACTTCAGGATCTCTGTGTATCCAGAACTTCCTTCAAATGGGGAATTCCGGTAGACTTTGATCCGAAACACGTAGTATATGTATGGCTTGATGCCCTTACAAACTATATTACAGGAATCGGCTACGACTGCGATGGCGAAAGCACAGAACAGTTTAACAAACTCTGGCCTGCAGACCTGCATCTGATCGGTAAAGACATCATCCGTTTCCATACAATTTACTGGCCGATTTTCCTGATGTCACTGGATCTGCCGCTTCCGAAACAGGTATTCGGACATCCATGGCTTCTTCAGGGTGATGGTAAGATGAGTAAATCCAAAGGAAATGTAATCTATGCAGATGAACTGGTAGACTTCTTCGGTGTAGATGCAGTCCGCTACTTCGTACTTCATGAAATGCCATTCGAGAATGATGGTGTGATCACATGGGAACTGATGGTAGAGCGTCTCAATTCTGAACTCGCTAACACCCTTGGAAACCTTGTAAACCGTACCATTTCCATGTCAAACAAATATTTCGGCGGTGTGGTAGAAAACAAAGGCGTTACAGAACCTGTAGATGATGATCTGAAGAACTTCATTCTCTCCGTACCTGCCAAAGTAAACGAAAAAATGGATAAACTCCGCGTGGCAGATGCAATGACGGAAGTATTCACAATCTTCAAACGCTGCAACAAATACATCGACGAAACAATGCCATGGGCTCTTGCTAAGGATGAAGAGAAAAAAGACCGTCTTGCAACAGTTCTCTACAATCTGGTTGAGGGAATCTGCATTGGTGCGGTTCTGCTGAAATCCTTTATGCCGGAAACAACAGAGAGAATCCTTGCCCAGTTAAATGCACAGGACAGAGAACTGGAAGACCTTAAGACCTTTGGCCTCTATCCGTCAGGAAATAAAGTAACTGAAAAACCGGAAATCCTTTTCGCCCGCCTTGACCTGAAAGAGGTACTTGCAAAGGTGGCAGAGCTTCATCCGCCGAAAGCAGAAGAACCTGCAAAAGAAGAAAAAGAAGACGTAATTGATATCGAAGCAAAACCTGAGATCACATTTGAAGATTTCGGCAAGCTTCAGTTCCAGGTTGGTAAGATCATCAAATGTGAAGAAGTAAAGAAATCAAAGAAACTGCTCTGCTCACAGGTACAGATCGGAAGCCAGGTGCGCCAGATCGTATCCGGAATCAAAGCACACTACAGTGCAGAAGAAATGGTAGGTAAGAGGGTTATGGTAGTCACAAACCTGAAACCAGCCAAACTTGCCGGTGTACTCAGTGAAGGAATGATCCTCTGCGCAGAAGATGCAGACGGAAACCTTTCCCTGATGGTACCGGAAAAGGAAATGCCTGCAGGTGCAGAAATCTGCTGATCTTTGTATTACTGAGAACAAAGCGAACGGTAGCGAAAATGTGTGAAAACTTACGAATATTATCTTGACAAATACACTCTCAAAAGCTATATTAATATTTAGATAAAGGGGAGTGACTGACTCATGAGTATTCATGGTGTCGTCAATTTCGGTGGGTAAAGACTCCAACCGTATCGTGATGAACAGGCGAGGCTTTTATTGTATGTTCCCGTACAATAAGAGCCTCGCTTTTTGTAAAAACTTAAACAGGGGGATTTTGATCATGTCACAGGGTTTTAATCATTTTGATGAGAATGGAAACGCAGTTATGGTAGACGTTTCCGGGAAAAATGTCACTTGCAGAACAGCAGTTGCCACAGGTGAGATTCATGTAGGAGAAGCAATCATGGAGGCTGTGAAAGAGGGGTCTGTGAAAAAGGGAGATGTGCTTGGAGTAGCACGTGTAGCGGGGATTATGGGAGTGAAAAGGACTTCTGAGTTGATTCCCATGTGCCATCCGCTTCCGATCCAGAAATGTTCCGTAGACTATGAACTGGATGAGACAAACGGAATTATCCGCGCTTTCTGTACAGTGAAAACAGAAGGCAAGACCGGTGTGGAAATGGAGGCACTGACAGGGGTTCAGGTGACGCTTCTGACGATTTATGATATGTGTAAGGCAATTGACAAGCATATGGTAATGTCCAATATTCATCTGGTTGAAAAGACGGGCGGTAAGAGTGGAGATTTTTATTTTTGATATCCACGAATTGCTCTGCGATTTGCAAAATATTTGTTGGGTAAAATGAAAGAAATGTGTATAATGGAAATACAGAATGGCAGATAACGAAAAAAATTATCTGCCCGACAGGGAGGTTTTTATAAAATGAAAAGAGTAGCGATTATTACATCCAGTGATACGGGATATCGCGGAGAACGTGAGGATTTAAGCGGACCTGCGATCCGAGAGATTGTTGAGAAGAATGGATATGAGGTTGTGTCTGAAGATGTTCTGCCGGATGACAGAAAGATGTTGTCAGAGAGAATGGCGGAAATTGCAGACAGCGGCACAGCGGAACTGATCCTGACAACAGGCGGAACCGGTTTTTCACCCAGAGATATTACACCGGAGGCAACGGAGGATATTATTGACAGACGTGTACCGGGGATTCCGGAGGCAATGCGTGCGTACAGTATGACTATCACGAAACGCGCCATGCTCAGCCGTTCTACGGCAGGTATCCGAAAAAAAACACTGATCATCAATCTTCCGGGAAGTCCGAAAGCTGTAAAAGAGAGCCTGGAGTATATTATTGATGCGCTTGGACATGGCATTGAGATCATGACAGGGGAAGCAGGGAACTGCGCAAGATAACTGATGGCGATAACAGGGATAAGAAAGCAGAGAATATAAGCTGACGGCAATAAACGGAAGAGCAGGTACGAAAACAGTATCTGAAACTAAAACAGGAAGGTGAAAGGGATAATCTTATGGGAAAAGTAATTGCGGTTTGTACAAGTGAAAGAAAGGGAATAGAGAAGACAAGTGTTCCGGAGATTAAAGTAATTGAGGACTGGGGAATCGAGGGTGATGCCCATGCCGGCAAATGGCACCGTCAGGTAAGTCTGCTCTCTTTTGACAAGATTGAAGATTTTCGCGCCAGAGGTGCAGAGGTAGAAGACGGGGCATTCGGAGAGAACCTGGTGGTTCAGGGAATCGACTTTGCCACACTTCCGATCGGTACGAAATTCCAGTGCAATGATGTAGTCCTGGAGCTGACACAGATTGGAAAAGAATGCCACAGCGGATGTGCGATCTTTAAGAAAATGGGAGAGTGCATTATGCCGAAACAGGGAGTTTTTACGAAGGTTATTCATGGCGGTGTGATCCATCCGGGGGATGAACTGGTAATTTTATAACAGATTTTTTAATCGGACTATAGCAATTCCATAAATTACTGCAAACAATCCAGTCCATCATAGCGTGAAGTCCTGCTGAACTGTCTTGATTGCATTATTTTATGGAATTGCTATAAGATTACATGAGGAGATAGGAAAAAATGATTATTGATACACATGCGCACTATGATGACGAGGCCTTTGACACAGACAGGGAAGCGCTTCTTATGTCTATGTACGATGGAGGGATTGAGAAGATTGTGAATGTCTGTGCATCTGTAGGCGGTTTTCAGGATACTGTGAAGCTGATGGAGAAATATCCTTTTGTATATGGAGCAGTGGGAATCCATCCGGATGATGCAGATAAGATGACACAGGAGACTCTGGATGAGATTCGCAGATTATCCCATATGGACAAGATGGTGGCAATCGGTGAGATCGGGCTGGACTATTACTGGCATAAGGAAGAAGAGGAACATCAGATCCAGCAGAAGATGTTTCGCGCTCAGCTTGATATTGCGAGAGAAGAGAAGCTTCCGTTTATGATCCACAGCAGAGAAGCTGCCGAGGATACTCTGAATATTGTCAGAGAATATATGCAGGGTGGTATGTATGGCGGTATCATTCATTGTTTTTCATACAGCAGGGAGATTGCAGCAGAATATCTGAAAATGGGACTGTATCTGGGAATCGGCGGAGTTGTCACTTTTAAGAATGCAAAGAAACTGAAAGAGACGGTTCAGTATGCACCCCTGTCTCAGCTTGTCCTGGAAACAGACTGTCCCTATATGTCTCCGGAGCCAAACAGAGGTAAGAGAAATTCGTCATTAAATCTGCCTTATGTAGCACAGGCAATCGCAGAACTGAAGGGAATTACAGCAGAGGAGGTTATTGATGTGACCAGACAGAATGCAGAGAAACTGCTGGGAATTCATCAATAACCACTGTCATATTCGTTTGAAGAATCATCTGAATTTTCATCCGAACTTTCATCTGAACTTTCATCCGAACTTTCATCTGAACTTTCGTCCGAACTTTCATCCGAACTTTCATCTGAACTTTCATCTGAAGAGCTGTCAGAAACGTCGGAAGAGTCTTCGGTTCCGTCTGATGTGTCTGCCTGATATTCCCAGGAGTGGATGGATTCTGTATCTTCCACTACATTTCCGGTAGTTTTGTCAATCATGTTGCCCTCCCAGTCAAACTTGACGTTCAGCAGGTTTGTATTTGTGGAAGGCTTCACATTCATGGACATGATTTCCTTAAATTTGGCTTTCAGGTTATCGAGAGTAAACTCATCACCGATCACATTTCTTACACTGTGGGAAGAAGCAAGTTCTTCTGTATAATCATCCAGCATATATGGTCCGTATTCTCCGTTATCGTAATCATAATGCATGACCATAGGTTTCACTTCCGGAGAAAGGATCTGGATGGTTGATTTGCCGTTCAGAGTTGATTTCTGTATGGTAAAACTTGCCATTCCTTCCAGAAGTTCCGGGAGTTCCTGCTGGGTGGAAACGAAGTTTCCGAGGGAGTAGAATATGGTGGTATTGTGTCCTTGGTCATCAGAAAGCTGTCCGTAAGGCTGAAGCACATGCGGATGACCGCCAATGATCACATCAACACCCTGCTGCATCAGAAAAGCGGCCCATTGTTTCTCGTATTCATTTGGCATGGTTTCATCTTCTGTTCCCCAGTGAGCCACAAAGATGATGCAGTCGCTGATTTCTTTGGCTTTCTGGATCATTGTGGTGATCTTATCCTTATCAAAGATATCGATCATGTACTCATATCCTTCGCCTGCACCGGAATTATTGGTGCCGTATGTATAGTCAAGAAAAGCAATCTTAATACCATTCACTTCTTTTACTTTGACAGTGTCTGCATCTTCCTGGGTGGCGTGGATGCCAAGTACAGGAATATCCGGATAATTGGTGCTCCAGAAATCCAGAGTACTTTTCAGATAGTCATATCCATAATCATCGGCGTGATTTGTGGCAGATTCCACTACATCAAACCCTGCTTTGATAATGGCATCTCCCACTTCCTGGGGAGTGGCAAAAGAAGGATAAGTGCTGACAGCATCGTGGCTTGGAGCAAAAACCGTTTCCTGGTCGATCATGGCTACGTCTGCAGCTTGGATCTGGTCCAGAACATGAGTGTAGATATGGTCATAATTCCATATGCCGGAGTCATTTTCGCCGGATTCATACAGCTTGCTGTGATAAAGATTATCTCCAACAGCAATTACACTTGCAGTGGAGATGACAGGTGTTTCAGCTTTGATCTTATCCTGCTGTTCCTTGAGAGCCGCTGCTTCTGCTGCTTCTTTCTGCGGTTTACGGATCAGGGTGTAATCCATCTGATGCATCACCAGAACGAGCAGAACCAGAACAATAACAGAACACAGAAGACTGATCCGGGAGTTGATTCTCTCCCGTAAATTAAGTGGCATATTATTTTTTTTCATAGAAAATTCCCTTTAACTAAAATAGTTCTTAACAGTGAGAGTGCTGAACAGTTACAGCAATCTGCAGCCTGTATTGCTGTCCTCAGTACCGTATCCCAAATTCATTGCAGACTGCATACGGAAATGAGACAGGAGCGTATGAACTGTAATCTATCTGTTCATTATAACAAATTTCATGGTTCAAAGAAAGAATTAAGAGAGAAATTCTTTGAAAACCTGCCAGAAATGCTTTGTGAGACAAAGTATTTTAGTGTATAATAGGTAGCAATATAACCATGAATGTACAAACATGCTACAGCAATGCTATATGGAATTGCTTAAGCAAAAAGAGGGAGGTAACCGGATGAACCATTATGAGGCAATTAATGATGTACTGGTCAATTTATTTAATGAGATTCTGGACCTGGAAGAACGGGCATTGATTACGGGAGAATATAAGAATATTTCCGTCAATGATATGCACATTATTAATGCAGTAGGTATCCGGGAACAGAAGAATATGTCAACAGTAGCCAGAGAACTGAATGTGACTGTGGGTACATTGACGATCGCTGTGAATAATCTTGTAAAGAAGGGATATATCCAGCGTATGAGAAGTCAGGAGGACCGAAGGGTTGTGTTGATCTCCCTGACAGAACAGGGGAAGAAAGCTTATTACCATCATAAAGATTTCCATGAGAAGATGGTACTGGCTGTACTTAAAGGCCTGAATGTGGAGGAGACAGAGGCATTGACGAAAGCTCTGACCAAGTTGCAGGCATTTTTTAGATCATATCAGTAGAAGGAGTAAAGATGGAATATACTGAGAAGGATTTAGTAAAGATCGCAAAAAGGGAAAATAATACAAAGAGAAACTATCTGGTAGTGGATCCGCTTCAGGGAAAGCATATTCCGGTAGTGCCATCAAAGGCACTGGATTTATTTGCTGCTCTGGCAGATACTTTCAGGGAGAAATACAAAGATGAAAAACTTTTGCTGTTGGGCTTTGCGGAGACAGCAACTGCCATAGGTGCTCAGGCAGCGATTACTGTGGGGGCAGATTATATTCAGACCACCAGAGAAGTTATTCCCGGCGTGAATTATCTGTTTTTTTCCGAGGAACACAGCCATGCCACAGAGCAGAAGCTGGTAAAAGATGATATTGACAGAGCAGCGGCGGAGACGGATCGGATCATATTTATCGAGGATGAAGTAACTACCGGAAAAACAATTCGGAATATCATCAGTATTCTTGACAGGGAGTATGACGGAAAATTTAAATATTCAGTAGCATCTCTGTTAAACGGAATGAGCGAGGAGAATCTGGAACGTTATAAGAGACAGGGGATTTCTCTGTATTATCTGGTAAAAACGGATCACAGTACTTACGGAGACAGAGCAGAAACATTTAAGGGAGACGGATTTTATTATAAATGTCCGGATAAGGCCGCAGAGTATACAACGATTTATGTTAAAGACCGGATGGATGCCCGCAGACTGATTGATTCCGGGAAATATGAAGAAGCATGTGAGAATCTGTGGAGAGAAATCCGGGAGAAAACCGGAAATATGGCTGATAATATATCTGGCAAAAGAATACTGGTGATCGGCACTGAGGAGTTTATGTTCCCTGCACTTTATATCGGAAGAAAGATGGAAAAAGAGGGAGCCGAAGTAAGGTGCCATTCGACTACAAGAAGTCCCATTGCTGTGAGTCTGGAAAAAGAGTATCCCCTTCACAGCAGATATGAACTGAAAAGTTTATATGATCCGGACAGGAGAACGTTTATTTACGATATAGGAAAATATGACAAGGTATTGATTGTTACAGATTCTCCGGAAATAAAGGAGAGTCAGGAAACGCTGATAAATGCTGTCCGGATGCAGAACAAGGATATTACAGTTGTAAGGTGGTGCTGATTTGAGAAGTTCCTATTCAGAAGAAGATGTGATTTTATTATTGAAGGATATTACCGGGCTGGTAGAACCTCAGCCTGCCAAAGTGCGGGAGAAACTGATTCAGTCCGGAAAACATTACAGCGAGATGCTGCCTGTTGAATATGTTCCTACAGATCAGTATATGCAGGTATATCATAATGCGCTGAAACATTATGCGAAGCCGGTTGCCAATGCAGTAGGAATGCTGGCAGATAAGATCATAGAGAATAAGGGAAAGAAAATTGTCCTGGTATCCCTTGCCAGAGCGGGAATCCCAATTGGTATCCTTGTGAAGCGATACATCAAATTCAAATATGGTATAAATGTGCCACATTATTCCATTTCAATTATCAGAGGAAGAGGGATTGACGATAATGCCATGAAGTATCTGCTTGAAAAGTACAGACCGCAGCAGATTTTATTTGTGGACGGATGGATTGGCAAGGGTGCGATCCTGAATGAATTGAAGAAAGATATCTCTGCATATGAAGGGGTTTCTGCTGACATAGCGGTAGTGGCAGATCCGGCAAATGTTACGGAGCTTTGCGGAACACATGAAGATATCCTGATCCCAAGTTCCTGCCTGAACAGTACAGTATCCGGCCTTATCAGCCGTACTTTTCTGAGAGATGACATAATAGGCAGAGATGATTTCCATGGGGCAGTCTATTACGGAGAACTGACAGATTCTGATCTGTCATATGACTTTATTGAAACCATTGAAAAGGAATTTAATATGGAGAATACACCTGATCTGGAAAAAAGAGTGGAAAGTCAGGGTATTGATGAGGTAATAAATATAGGAAAGAATTTCGGTATTGACGATATTAATCTGATCAAACCGGGGATCGGAGAGACAACAAGAGTATTACTGAGGAGAATTCCCTGGAAGGTGCTGATCGATGAGCGATATAAGGGAAATCCTCAGTTGGAGCATATTGTCAGACTTGCCGAAGAGAAACATACACCTGTAGAATACTATCCACTTACACATTATAAATGCTGTGGAATCATTAAGAAGCTTGCGGATGCGTGAGAAGGGTAATACTTATTCTGTTATTCCGAAAACTTCTGAAAGATAAACTGTTTTCTTAGCCCAGTTCAGATGGGTTTTATATTCATTCATTCTTTCTCTGGTTTTGCTTCCTGCAACAAGGGAAGCAGAATCAGCATTCCAGTTTAAAATCGCCCGTGCGTCAAGGTAGTCATTTTGTGAAACCTGATAAGCTCTGTTTACTACAGGGATCTGTGAAGGGTGGATAACGGTTTTTCCAATGAAACCGCAAAGTCTGTCCTCACGGATTTCCTGAATCAGTCCTTCTTTCCAGCTGTCACCGGCATAATATTCCCATACAGGACCGGAAATCACATAATCCATACCATATACAGTGATAATATCTGAGAAAATATCTGAAACAGGTCTGATGCTGTGAATAGATTCATTGGCATGTCTGCGAAACCCAAACATATGGCACAGATCATTTCCGCCAACACGTATATTCAATATAAGATCTTCAATTCTGGCTAAAGAATCCCTTAACAAATAGAGAATATCAATTCTGTTTCGCAAATCTATAATGGAAGGACTTTCGTAAATAGGCATCATGTAAAGCTTTTTTGCGACAAGTTCATTGACGAGGATCATCTGCTCAATATAACTTTGTGCGTTATCCGGGCTGAATTTAGGGACGATGAAACCGGTAACAATCTTAATGGATTGCCCAAGAGCTTTTGTTAATCTCTGAATCTGCTGTGGATTCCGAACACGGATAAATATTTTGGGCAGATAGAATGGCTTTTGTTCATGCTGTATGAATATCTGGCTGAGAGAAGAAATCAGTATCTGCTCGGCTTCTTCAACATGATCGTCGTTTATGGTATCTTCAAGACAGAGAGCAAGAGAAAATCTGTTCCCGAATCTTTCATTTATCAGAGAATCAGTGATGGATATTCTGTTGGCAGGACAATAGAGTAATGGACCTACACTGTAATATAAAACATTATTTTTCATAACACTCCTTCTGACATATCTACAAAAATTCCCGTAAATAGGGTACCTTATAGAAATTCAATAAAATACTGCAGGTAATCCGGCCCATCACAGTGTGAAGGACCGAGTCAGCAGCTACATCATAGCACATTTCAGGGGAATAAGCCATAGAAAGAACAGGGGAATTTTCTTGAAATATAAATAGCAATATGATACAATTTTGAGGTAGAATTTATACGAAAATTTGGAGAAAATTATGGTTCCGCATTATTTTATGAAATTACTGTAGAACTTATCATGAACAGAAATAAGATAAGCAGATATTGAAGGTGAGATACTTATATGTTGGAACACAAAAAAATTCAAAACCTCAGTGATTATTTTGTCGAACTGAACAGCAGGCGGGAGAAAGGTGTTTATTTCTACCGTATCAACGGATATTCTGAAGAAGTCGGCGAATTTATAAAGAAATATTATGATACAGCAAGAAGAACCGGAGTGGTTATCGAAGGGAAGATACCTAATCCCGATGAGGGGAATCTTGCATATTATAATGAAATAATGGGAATGGATTTTCAGATGAGTATGGATTTTATCCATGTCAGTCTGAGAAAATGGCTGCCAAGGATGAATGAGTTTCAGAGACAGAATGTGGCAGCCTCCATTTATGACTCTCTGGATTCCCTGCGAAAAGCCGGGAAAACCGAGAATATGCTCAGGAACGCATATATCAAGTTCATGTGCTGGCTGTATTATAAATTTGAACGCATTGTAAATCAGCTTGGAGAAAACCATATCCCTAAAATATTATATGAAGGGCAGATAAGCAATTATGAGTTAATGCTCATATCGATTCTTTCCAATGCAGGCTGTGATGTAGTACTGCTTCAGTATGCAGGGGATCAGGGATATCTGAAAACAGATCCGGGTTCCGTTCTTTCAGACAGTTTGCAGATGGAAGGTTTGCAGCCATTTCCGCAGGGATATTGTGTGAAAAAGGTCAGAGATGAGATTCAGAATGAACTTAACAATGAGAGACTGTATGGAATCAGACCTTCGCTTACAAATTGTACAAATGCATGGATAAAGGGAAACGGCCTGGATGATATCCGCGAGAGCATTCTGTTAAGGGGAAATGACAGCCGTTTTTTTTATAACTGTTTCTGCAGGATAAACGGGGCAGAAGATAAGCTTACTTATGCAAATGAACTGTTCAGATTGCAGCAGGAACTGAGAAATTCAAAGAGAAATACGGTGATCGTAAGTAAAGAGATTCCAAGACCAACGCCGCAGGAAATTTCAGAGATAAAGAGGTCAAACTACACATCCGGAGATCAGATGCTCCTGGGACTTGCGTGTAATATACAGTATGGAGCCAATCCGGAGCTTCAGCGGATCCTGCATAAAACATTTGTGGATGTTATGCTGGCTGAATCTCAGAAGGAAGGGGAAAATCTTAACAGACTGACAAACAGGGCAGTGTATCTGCTGTGCTGGATGAGAAGATATCTGCCGAAGCTGTTCATAAACTGGAAATCACCGGAGATTGGATGCTTTATTTATCTGGGGGGCTGCCGGAATGAAAACGAAGCTCTGTTTATGAGTTTCCTTGGGCGGCTGCCACTGGATGTGCTGATCTTATGTCCTGATCTGAACATTAAGTGCTGTCTGGAAGATAAACTTCTGTATGAGGTCAACTATCCGGAGAGTCTGGCGATCACAGAATATCCGGAAGAGAGTTCTCAGGTAAAGATTGGAACAGCCGCTTATCATGCGGAAAGAGAACTTGATACTCTGATGTATCAGGACAGTGGGATATACAGAAATCAGCAGTATGTGAAGGCGAATGTTATCAATCTGCAGACCATGTATGAAGAGATAAAACTACTGTGGGATCAGGAATTGAAATACAGACCTAATTTCAGCACAGTTAACGGTGTGGTAAATATTCCGGTTATTTTTTCAAAAATCTCAGGAGTGAAGGATGGAAGTGTTTCTCAGTACTGGGAATCCATAGCAGCACTGATCACAGAGGATACCGTTGTTGTGAAAAGTGCTCCGTGCATTGAACCAACTGCCTCCGGTCCAATGAAAGCCTTTGCCGTAGAATTTTATAAAAACGGAAAGCTTCTGCGGAATAAAATAAAGAATCATCCCAGATATCCTTATCATCTTCTTCGGGAGGAAATGCAGGAATTTATACTTGACAAGCTGCAGCTTCTGATCGAGCGGAAACTGATAAAGGGTATTGGGGAAAATGGTACAGAATATACAGTGATCGCGCAGATTCTGGATCTGCCGAAGGAGATTCTGCGTCTGATCCAGAAATTTGATTTTACAAAAAAGAATCCGAAACTGATATATATTAATACAGGGGAGACGATGATTTCACTTCAGGATTCGATTCTTGTAACATTCCTGAACCTGGCAGGATTTGACATTCTGTTTTTTGTCCCTACAGGCTATCAGAGTGTGGAGAACTACTTTGCAGAAAAACTGATGGAAGAGCACCAGATCGGGGAATATAAATACGATATGCAGGTTCCGGATCTGAATAACATTTCGACAAACAGTACCCGCCCCTCATGGCGGAGAAAACTTTTCAGGAGAGGTTAGTAGATTATGGGACTTGATTTCGGTAAATCATCTATGGGAAATCCTGCTCAGGCCGGTAATGGTCTTCAGGAGAAAAATGAGATTGAAGTTGTGGAGAAATATGATATTGTCGCTGACAGGCAGCAGATGAATGCTGAGCTGGTCAATTCAAAAGAAGTGGACGATATTGTCAGCACGATCGAAGTTTACAATATGGATACCATTGTATCTTTTGGTGCGAAAGCAGCAGAGGAGATTTCCAAGGCATCTGATGTGGTCCTCAACAGCATGAATATGTCGCAGCTTAATGAGACAAGCGAGATGCTTAAATCGCTGGCAAAGATCATGGATCAGTTTGACATTAATGAAATTAAGGATAATCCGGGACTTTTCGGAAAGCTTTTCGGAAATTTCAGAAAACAGCTGGATAAGATACTGGCCAAGTATCACACAATGGGCGAAGAAGTTGATAAGATTTATGTTCAGCTTAAAGGATATGAGTCTGAAATCAAACAGTCCAACAAAAAGCTGGATACCATGTTTAAGACCAATGTGGATTATTATCATGAACTGGTGAAATATATCCTTGCAGGAGAACAGGCATGTAAAGAGATTGAAGCCTACATTGCCCAGAGACAGCAGGATATGGAGAATACGGGAGATCAGTCTATTCAGTTTGAACTTACCAGTCTGAATCAGGCACTGATGATGCTGGAACAGAGGACACAGGATCTGAGAACAGCAGAGAATGTGGCAATGCAGTCCATTCCCATGATAAAGACTATGGAGTTCAGCAATTACAATCTGGTGAGAAAGATCAATTCTGCGTTTATCGTTACGCTTCCTGTATTTAAGCAGGCACTTGCGCAGGCAATTCTTCTGAAAAGGCAGAAGATACAGGCAGAATCTATTGCAGAACTGGATAAGAAAACAAATGAGATGCTTCTTAAGAATGCCCAGAATACAGTAGATGTATCGAAGATGACAGCTAAAATGGCATCCGGAAGTTCCATTCAGATTGAGACTCTTGAGAAGACATGGGCAACCATTACAAATGGAATCGAAGAGACAAGAAGGATCCAGGAAGATGCCAGAAAGAAACGCCAGGAGGATCAGGTTCGTCTGGAGGCAATCAAACAGGATTTTAACAAACAATACAATGTGCCACCGGTAAGAAAATAAAAACACAGAAAAAAGGGAGGATGAATGATATGCCTATTAATTTATCAAAAGGACAGAAGGTAGATTTAACAAAGAAGAATCCGGGACTTAAGAAGATCATGGTAGGACTTGGCTGGGATGTAAACGCTTTTGATTCAGGTTCGGATTTTGACCTGGATGCAGCAGCATTTATGCTTGGTGCCAACGGAAAATGCCCTACAGAGAAAGAATTCATTTTCTATGGCAATCTGAAGCATGTCAGTGAATCAGTCATCCACATGGGAGATAACCTTACCGGTGAGGGTGAAGGTGATGATGAGCAGATCATGATCGATCTGTCAAAGGTTCCGGCGAATATTGAGAGAATTGCGTTTACAGTTACCATTTATGATGCAGAAGCAAGACGTCAGAACTTCGGACAGGTTTCAAACTCTTACATCCGTCTGGTAGATGAATCCAATGAGGTGGAACTGATCCATTATGATCTTGGGGAGGACTTCTCCATTGAAACAGCAGTAGTTGTAGGAGAACTTTACAGACATAACGGAGAGTGGAAGTTTAATGCCATCGGAAGCGGATTCCAAGGTGGACTTGCAGCGCTCTGCGGTCATTATGGTATTGAAGTAGCGTAATGTAAGAGACAGTCGGCTGTTTGGTAAAAATACTAAACAGTTATCAGGTATGGAGCTGTATAGCGAAGCGGATAAGACAATATGGGAGGAAAAATATATGCCAGTTAGTTTAAAAAAAGGACAGAAGGTCAGTCTTACAAAAGGTAACCCGGGACTTAAGAATGTAGTTGTAGGTATCGGATGGGATATCAATGCTTTTGACACAGGCGGAGATTTCGATCTGGATGCAGCAGCGTTCTGTCTGACAGATTCCGGAAGGGTTTCTGATTCGAACGATTTTGTATTCTATGGAAATCTTGTACATCCGTCCGGAGCAGTCCAGCATATGGGAGACAACCTTACAGGTGCCGGAGACGGAGATGATGAGCAGATTAAGATCGATCTGTCAAAGATTCCTGCCAATATCACAAAGATTGCATTTACAGTTACCATCTATGATGCAGAGGCAAGACGCCAGAATTTCGGACAGGTTTCTAATGCCTTTGTGAGAATCTTCAATGAAGTGACAGGAGAAGAAATCCTCAGATATGATCTTGGAGAAGATTTCTCTATTGAAACAGCAGTTGTATTTGGTGAACTGTACAAGAATGGTGACGAATGGAAATTTAATGCCATTGGAAGTGGTTATCAGGGTGGTCTGGCTGCTTTGTGCAACAGTTATGGTGTAGACGTAGAATAGTGCCGGAGGGCAACAGGAGGGACGAAAATGTCAGTAAGCTTACAGAAAGGACAGAAGGTAAATCTGTCAAAGGAGCATGCAGGATTAGCAAAGGTGATCGTGGGACTTGGCTGGGATGAGGCAAAGCCATCCGGCGGTGGTGGATTGTTTGGTGCATTATTTGGTTCTTCATCACATCAGGCAATCGACTGCGACGCTTCTGCAATCATGTTGAAAAATGGTAAATTTACAGATAAAACAGACCTGGTATATTTCGGCAACCTGAAACATAAATCCGGGACAGTCAATCATATGGGAGACAATCTTACAGGAGCAGGCGAGGGAGATGATGAGCAGATCGTTATTGATCTGTCAAGAGTTCCGGCTGAATATGATAAGATTGTCATTGTTGTCAATATCTATCAGGCAGTAAAGAGAAAACAGCATTTTGGAATGATCCAGAATGCATTTATCCGTCTGGTTGATGCCAGAAACAATAAAGAAATGTGCAAATATAATTTAACTGAGAATTATTCAGGTATGACTGCGATGATTTTTGGGGAAATATACAGGTATAACGGTGAATGGAAATTCAACGCCGTAGGAAATGGCACAACAGATCCCGGACTTGGGGAACTCTGCCAGAGATTTGTGTGAAAATAAAAAGAGGAGCTGTTATGGTTCCTCTTTTTATATAAAATCCGGTAACTGTCTGTCCATGATTGAACAGTTGCAAAACCCGAAAGAGGAGGTTGATTATTATGAATGAAATAAACAAAGAGGAGCGAATGCAGGGCCTGTCCGGACAGCAGGTCAGCGAGAGCAAGGCGAAGTACGGCACCAATGAGCTGGCGAAGAAAGAGACTGAATCACTCTGGTCCATGTTCATCGGCGCATTTGATGACATCTGGATCAAGGTATTATGTGCGGCTCTGGCTCTTAAAGTTATCCTGGCTGTGCTGGGAATCTTTGTCCCTGCATTATCCGGCGGAAATGATGTTGTGGAGATCATCAGTATTGTGATCGCAATCGCACTTGCTACCGGTTTCAGTACCCTGTCAGAGTACAGAAATACTTCAAGAAGTGAGGCGCTTCAGGAAGAATACAGCAAGACCTATGCCAAAGTTGTAAGAGACGGAAAGCTGGTCAATATTCTTACCAGTGAAATCGTTAAAGGTGATACGATCCTTATCCAGGCAGGAGATAAGGTTCCGGCAGATGGTCTGTTATTTGAAGGTAAGATCAAAGTATCTCAGGCGGCATTAAACGGTGAATCAAGAGATGAGAACAAAGCAGCAGTAACCAATATGGACGAGGCAGAATCTACGGATTACTCTTCACAGGGAAAAGTCTTTATGGGTTCGGTTGTGACTTCAGGCGAAGGTTACATGATCGCAACTGTTATCGGAGACAGTTCTGAATTAGGAAAGATAAACAAAGCTCTGACAGATACCTCCGAGGAAGAAGAGCGAAAAGATACTTCCAGCCTGAAGCTGGAGGGTGTGGCAGCAGGTATCGGTAAACTGGGTGTGTCAGCTGCAGCGATCGCGGGTATCCTTCATGTTGTCCTGACTCTGATCAGGGCAGATCAGGCAATCACTGTTGTTTCCGTTCTCCTTGTAATAGCGGAAGCAGTTATGCTTATGGCTTCTATCGTGATCATGGCAGTTCCGGAGGGACTCCCGATGATGAACAGTCTGGTTCAGTCAATGAATACAGAGTCCATGTATAAAAAGAATATCCTTGTCAGCCACAAGGCGGCATTTTCAGATTCTGCTTACATGAACGTGCTGTTCAGTGATAAAACCGGAACGATCACACAGGGTAACCTGTCACTGGTAGAATTTATCACAGGTAACGGTGAGATTGTTGATTCCATCCAGAGCAGGGAGTTTATAGAAGCTATCACTCTGAATAACCTTGCAAAGATTTCCTCAGAAGGAAAGGCAATCGGAAGTAACAACATGGACAGAGCACTGCTCTCTTATGCCATTGATCATGGTTATAATGATTATGACAATGATCCGGAGAAGGTAGAAGAGATCAGCGGATTTGATTCCGAGAAGAAATGTGCCACTGTAAAACTGAAAAACGGACTTGTTTACTGGAAGGGTGCTACAGAGAATATCATTGATAAAGTAACACATTACATGCTTCCGGACGGGGAAGAAAGAGAGTTTACAAAGGCAGATAAAGATAAAGTAGAAGAACAGATGCATGCACAGGCAAAGAGAACCATGAAGCTTCTCTCCGTAGCGAAAATCAGCGATGGAAAGACTGTTCTTATGGCAGTTCTGTGTCTGCGTGATAATGTCAGAACAGATGCGGTTGAGACTGTTCAGATTCTCAATGATGCAGGAATCCAGGTAGTTATGGTTACCGGTGATGCAGAGGAAACTGCAGTAGCCATTGCAAAAGAGGCAGGTATTCTTGCAGATGAGAAGAAGGACGTGGTTCTTACCCATGAAGAAATGGAGAAATTATCAGATGAAGAGCTGAAGAAAGTTCTCCCGAACCTGAGAGTGGTAAGCCGCGCGAAACCGCTTGATAAGAAAAGACTGGTATCTCTTTCACAGCAGATTGATAATGTCTGTGGTATGACCGGTGACGGTGTGAACGATGCTCCCGCATTAAAACAGGCAGACATTGGTTTTGCAATGGGAGATGGTACAGCAGTTGCACAGGAGGCAGGAGATGTTGTTATCCTTAATAACAGTCTGACTTCCATTAAAGACTGTGTGCTTAACAGCAGGACTATGGCGAAATCTGTTGGAAAATTCCTCATTTTCCAGCTTACTGTAAATATCAGTACTCTGTTAATGAATATCATTGCACCGATCCTGGGATGGACAGAGCCGTTTTCCATTGTCCAGATCCTTTGGATCAACCTGATCATGGATACATTGGCTGCCATGGCGTTTGGTGGAGAACCTATTCTTGACAGATATATGAAAGATCAGCCGGCAAAGAGAACAGATAATATTCTGACTCCGTACATCAAGTCAGCGATCGGAGTAAGTGCAATATTTATTACCCTTGGTTCTATCCTGATACTTGAGAATATCGGCGGCATTACCAGTTGGGTAATCCCTGCGGGCTGTGCAGATCCGGAGCTTTATGAGAAAACATTTATGTTTGCGTTCTTCATTTATGCGATTATCTTTAACAGTCTGAATACCAGATCTGAGAAGTTTAATCTGTTTGAGCATATCGGGGAGAATAAGAACTTCGTACTGGTAATGGGAGCAATCTTTGTTCTTCAGACCATTATCATTGAAATCGGCGGAAAAGTATTTAACACAACTCTGCTTGAGCCAAAGGCATTACTGGTATCCATGGTACTTGCAGTACTTATTATACCGGTGGATCTTATCAGAAAAGCAATCATGAGCAGGTAAACAATACGTATGAAATAATAATTATGGGGCTGTCGCAGGTAATAACAGTGTGGCAGTCCCATTTTTGGAGGAAGCGAATGAATGGCATTTTATGCGCGGACATGGACAATACCATAATATATTCGTATAAGCGCAATATCGGTGAAAATAAATTAAATGTTGAGTTATATAATGGAAGAGAAATCTCATTTATTTCTGAAAAAACGCATGATCTGTTGAAAAAAGTAAGTGAGAAGATGACTATCATACCAACATCCACAAGGACGGAAGAACAGTATAAACGTATTGATCTGGATATAGGAATCGTACCCTATGCCCTTGTCTGTAATGGAGGAGTACTGCTGGTAAATGGTAAGCGTGACAGAGAGTGGTATCTGGAGTCGCTGCAAATGATCCAGAACAGCAGACCGGAAATGGAAAAAGCGCAGCAGATTCTTGCCGGGGATTCCAGACGAAAGTTTGAGCTGAGATTTCTAGATGAGCTTTTTATTTTTACAAAATGTGAAAAGCCAGAGGAAGTGGTTGAAGATCTGCAGGCAAAACTGACTACGAAGCTGGTGGACGTATTTCATAATGGAGAGAAGGTATATGTTGTTCCTGTAAATCTGAGTAAGGGAATGGCTGTGAGAAGACTTCGAAAGAGGTTGCAGCCTGCATATATCATAGCAGCCGGAGACAGCGAATTCGATGTTTCCATGGTGGAAGAAAGCGACCTGGGATTAGTTCCGGCCGGATTTAAAAAGATTTACGGTAATGGTAGCGACAGATTCAAAGAGACAGTGATGGAAATGGAGGCAGGAAGACTGTTTTCGGAAACATTACTTGAGAAATGTTTGGTTTTATATTTTAAAGAGCCGGACTGACTGCAATTCTATAAAATATTGCAGTCAGTTCGGCTCTTTGTTATATCAGGCTGTTAATCCATACTGACGCGGATTCCGCTCTGACGTTCAGATGGCTGAATGATAACCGTAACATTATCTCCTCCATGCCACTCAAACTGATAAGACTCTCCGGAAGTCTGGCCGATGAAAGTTTTCCAGTAATTCGTTTATTTCATGTATTTTTCCAGAACCGGAAACTGTACAGGTCCGATGTCCAGAATCCGGCGGTGAAATTCTTTCAGGTCGAAATCATCTCCAAGTCTTTTCTGACAGACTGTTTTCAAGTCAAGGAAATTCAGATATCCCCAATAGTATTTCAGATAGTTACCGGGAGTTTCCACAATATACTGATAGATTTCGGCAGCAGTAGAAGCATTGTTGATGCCAAATGCTTTCAGAAAGACAGCAGTGCGGGCTGCATCCCAGCCCCTGTAATGAATGCCGATATCGATCAGGGAGTAAATGCACAGATTCATACTCCTGTTTAACCAGGCAAGCCGGACAGCATTTTTGGCAGAATCCGGATCCTTCATGAGGGAGGCGGCATATTCATAGCCGTAGGATTCCACGTAGGTTGCCCAGCCTTCCACGTAACCGGAGGAGGTGACCAGATATCTGATGTTAGAGGGATTGTTTTCGGCAAAAGAAACTGTCTGGTAAAGATGGCCGGGAAATCCTTCATGTGCCAGTGTGCCGAAAAGTTCCAGAGAAGAGGTACGTCCGGAATCGTTGATATAGATTACGTTGGGGGTTCGGGTATCCACAGGCGGCGTGAGGTAAAAAGCAGGACTTAAGAATTTTTTCATGGAAGGATGAACGGTGCGGAGTTCGTAAGAGGCATCTTTCAGTTCCGGGAAATCTTTTTTCATCAATTCCGGAAGCTTCTCAAGCATCTGAGTCGGTGTCAGCGTAAGTTCACCGGAACATTGATTCAGCCTGTCGATCAGGGAGGAATTCTGTTTCAGCAGGGAAGATATCTCCCGATAGTCGGACAAAAGCTGAGCTGACAGTCTTTTTTCAATTTGTCCGACAGGTACATAGGTTCCTGTCTGGCTTTGCAGCAGGTAGAGGTAATATTCACGCCCACCCTCAAAAAATGCCAGGCCCCGGCTGCTTTTGCCTGTACCGCGAAGACTTTCCAGACTGTCTGCCAGTTCCTGATAAGCAGGGATCACTTCGGTTAAGATCAGTTTATGATGATATGTACAGAGTTTTTTCTGATCTTCGCTGCTAAATGCAGGGTTGGAGAAAGCTTTCAGTTTCTGCGCGAAAATATCATCCATGTAGTTGGAATCAGGATTCGCGACAAAAGAATGACATTGTTTCAGGATACGGTCCAGAGTTGTGTCGCTCATGAAAAGCCCTGACTGGGATTTCTGCTTTTCCAGTTTTATAATACTTTGAAAATATGGCCTGACGGTACTCAGAAGTTTCAGATAATCAGAGATATCTTCTTTTGTCCGGAAAGTATATTCCGCCAGAAGAATGGGAAGTTGTGCCTGCACACCCAGGCCTGGTCCCAGCGGCTCATCCAGGGCGCTGTTTTTTCCAAGGGAGGCTCTGGTGTGAAAATAGAGAAGAAGCATATCACAGGTAAGCCGGTTTTCTTCGGAGAGCTTGGAATAGGCAAAGGATTTCAGCTCTTTCTCATATTCCTGACAGAGACTGGTGGTCTTAGCCGGGTCAGAAAGTGCAGTTCCAAGAGTTGCCTCGGGCTTTCTGATACCTTTTTTTTCAGGGTGTGCAAGAGTGTAGTGAAGGGTGAGGGTATTGCTGCATACTTCGGACCGGAATAATTTTTCCGTAAAGGTCTGAAAACGGGAGTTTTCAGAAACAAAGTGGTCGGAGAGAACACCCATGCTGATGCCAATGGCAAAGACCAGACACAGGCTGAGGATTCTTTTAGGGATATTTTTATAAATACGCATATCCACCTCGGAATCTGCTTTTTACTATCTTATTGAAGGAAGGCATGAAGTATGCTTTCGGTAACATCATTACTGTTCACACACCATTATCCCGCGAGGTGTTTTGGCATAAATATGCCAAAATCCTGAGACATACAAGCCAAAATTCATTCCAAATGCTCGTCACACTTTTTTCATTTGACAAAATTGGGATGTTATGTTAACATACACAAATGCGTAACAAAACGTAATAAAAATGTAATAATTTTACAACGATGTATAACAGGAGTTGATTAGTAAAATGAATAATAAAATAAAGACAATTTTGATGGCAGCAATTATGAGCTCTGTGGTTCTGACACAGGGGGTATGTGTAAGCGCAGCACAGTTTGATGATGGCGCATCAGCGTTTTCTGATGGAACAGGAAGTGTAAGTGCTCTGGCAAGTACACTGGCGAAGCAGACAGAGGAACAGACACAGGAGTTTGTTGCGAAAGAAGAGGAAGCAGCTCAGATTCGTGAAGAACGAAGAGTAGAGAAAGCGGAAAAGGCTTCTGAGAAGGCAGAGCAGGAAAAAACAGCCGCGCTGGAGAGTATTCAGCAGACAGTTGAGGATACAAAGAAAAAAATTGCCGAAGAAGCAGAAGCGAAACGTCTGGCAAAGAGACAGGAAGTGGTAAACTTTGCGCTGCAGTTTGAAGGAAATCCTTATGTTTATGGCGGAACAAGTCTTACAAACGGTGCAGACTGCTCAGGATTTGTAATGTCTGTATTTGCCAATTTCGGTTACAGTCTTCCACGTGTGGCTGCAGCGCAGTGTGATGCCTCCACAAAGAAAGATATCAGCCAGCTTGAGCCGGGAGATCTGGTATTCTACGGAAACGGATATATTGATCATGTGGCACTTTATATCGGAGATGGAAAGATTATTCATGCCAGTAATGCTGCTACAGGAATCAAGATTTCCGATTATGATTATGAGAAGCCGGCAGCTGTAGGTACGTTCATGGAATAGCTGTAACGCCTAAAATTATATGATTCGACAAATTGCACAAAGAATGTCGAGAGGTGGGAAAAGTGGATAAAGTCATACACACTCTATCCACATACCCAGTTATTGAAAAATCCCGTAAATTAAAGTTATACACAAAGTTATCCACATTATCCACATTTTATGTATGTGGAATACTCGATTTACATAAGGAAAAAAGAAACAGATGTTTTGTGTAAAATGATAAATCGACATTTTTGGACGAAAAAATCCACAAATCTATTGACTTTTTTATATTCTAAAAAACATATAATATTGTACAAAAAAGACAAAATATAACAATATATATAAAAATAATCAGAATATTCAAAAAGATATTCTGCTAAAAAATACAACAACAATGAAAAAAAGAATACATTTGACAGAAACAGGAAATTTCCACATAGGAGAGACAGATGTGGATGAGAAATGCACAAAATGAATTCGGGTGGGGATAACTTTTCACAGATATTATCCACATAGCATGAAGTCCTGTGTCAGATATCTTTGCCGTGCGTCAGCACGCCTGCAGATATCTTCCTTGTCTTTCGCACTCTGCTGAACTGTCTTAAATGTATTATTTACGAGGATTGCTATAGATATCTTTATCATACGTCAGATAAAATCAGCCGGATGAATAGTAAATATTCATCCGGCTGATTTCTGATATATACTATTTTTGTTTCATCCGTTTGATGACTTTCAGACGGGTAAATTCCTCACGTTCTTTCTCCTCCAGTGCATTCTGGATATCTTTGGTCAGTGCCTCGTACTTCGGAATAGTGATATTCTTCAGAGCATTGGCACGTTTCTGAGTTTTTTTGATATTGGCTGCAAGGCGGATGGCTGCATTTTCCACCATGGACAGGCGGATGGACAGCTCTTTTACCTTTTCAAAGGCAGCCTTGGCTTCGTCCAGAGACATCTTTGTGCTGTAATAGGCATAGGTGGGAGTGTTAGTGGTTTTGTCATATTCCACCAGAGGAATTTCCGTACCCATAACACTTCGGGTTTTAATGCGTATAGAGTTCTCGACAGGAACCGTACACGCGATCTGCTGGACAAAGGCGATACCAATCTCCATATTGGCTTTCTGCAGTGCTGTATAGGCAGTGCGGAAAGTCACATCAATCTGTGTCTGGATATCCTTTGCCTGATCGATCAGTTCCATCATTTCACGAATCAGGATGTTACGCTTCTTGTCCATCAGTTCATAGCCCTGACGGGAAAGCTTCAGTGAGTTCTTTGCAAGTATCAGGTTTCCCTTGGTGGGAAAGGTATTCGGATCCATGTAATCACCTCGCTTCTTTTAGCGTACTGTTTCGTGATAGTACTTGTCGAGGATCTTCGTATCAATTCGGTCGAGCTCTTCTTTCGGAAGAAGTCCCAGAAGCTCCCAGCCCTTATCCAGGGTTTCGGTGATGCTTCGGTTCTCGGTTTCGGACTGGCCGACAAATTCACTCTCAAAGGCTTTACCAAATACCAGATAGCGTTTATCCAGCGGGGAAAGCTCATCCTCACCGATAACGGAAGCAAGGGCTCTGGCATCTCCAACCTTTGCATAGCAGGAGAAAAGCTGATTTGCCACGTCCTGATGGTCTGCTCTTGTATAGCCTTCACCGATACCGTCCTTCATCAGACGGGAAAGAGATGGCAGTACGTTAATAGGCGGATAGATTGCCTGTCCATGAAGCTGTCTGTCCAGAACGATCTGACCTTCGGTGATATAACCGGTAAGGTCAGGGATCGGGTGAGTGATATCATCGTTTGGCATGGTCAGGATCGGGATCTGGGTTACGGAACCCGGTTTGCCTTTTACGATACCTGCACGTTCGTACAGGGTTGCAAGCTCGCTGTACAGATAACCCGGATAACCTTTACGGGACGGAATCTCACCTTTGGAGGAGGAAACCTCTCGCATGGCCTCGCAGAAGGATGTGATGTCTGTCAGGATGACCAGGATGTGCATTCCCTTTTCAAAAGCAAGATACTCTGCGGCAGTGAGGGCGATCTTCGGTGTAAGAAGACGTTCAACAACCGGATCATTTGCAAGATTCAGGAACATAACTACATGGTCTGCAGCACCGCTTTCCTCGAAGGTACGGCGGAAAAATTCCGCTACGTCATATTTGACACCCATTGCCGCGAAAACAATGGCAAAATCTTCATCAGAGTCCTCTCCCAGAGAAGCCTGCTGTACGATCTGTGCAGCCAGCTTGTCGTGTGGAAGACCATTTCCGGAAAAGATCGGAAGCTTCTGTCCTCGGATCAGGGTGGTCAGTCCGTCGATTGCGGAAATACCGGTGTTGATATAGTTTCGGGGATATTCACGTGCTACCGGGTTCAGCGGCAGACCATTGATGTTTAATTTTACATCCGGGGTGATGTCCCCCAGACCGTCGATGGGCTGTCCGATACCGTTAAAGGTTCGTCCGAGGATTTCCGGGGAAAGCCCGATCTCCATGGGACGTCCGGTCAGCCGGGTATGGGTGTTGCCTAAGGACATACCGTCTGTTCCTTCAAAAACCTGGATAACAGCCTTGTCCTCATAAATCTCAATAATACGGCCGATCTTGCGAGTCCCGTCATCCATGTGAAATTCAACGATTTCCTCATAGGAGGCATTCTTGACGCCTTCCAGGACCACCAGAGGTCCGTTTATTTCGCTTAAGCCTAAATATTCAATTGCCATAAACTTCTCCTCTCTGTTACGACTCATAGCCGGTTATGGCTATGAATGTAACTGTTCCGGCATCAGCCGTTTTTTTCCATTATGTTATCATAGAAAGTATCAATGTCCTGCTTGTATTGGTCGAATTTATCAAGCTGATTATTTGCCACATCATATTTAATGGAAATAATTTTTTCAAAAATGTTGTTCCCCTCTTTCAGTACGGAAACCGGCATTCCACGGTTGATGAGTGCACGGCATTTTTCATAAAGATAGAGGATCGTTTCCATCATTTTAAACTGTTTTTCCATTGGTACGCAGGTGTCTTCTGCGTGAAAAGCGTTCTGCTGGAGGAAGCCCAGACGGATGACTCTGGCAATTTCCAGCGTCAGTTTCTGGTCATCCGGAAGAACGTCGCTTCCGATCAGCTTGACAATCTCCATCAGGGAGCTCTCCTGATTCAGGATTGCCATGAGCTGATTCCTGTCTGCTACAAATTTCGGGGAAACATGTTCTCTGTACCATGGAGTCAGGTCTTCCAGATATTCACTGTAGCTGGTGAGCCAGTGGATTGCCGGGAAGTGACGGGCATAGGCAAGGGATTTGTCCAGTCCCCAGAAGCAGCGGACGAAACGTTTGGTGTTTTGTGTGACAGGCTCTGAGAAGTCACCACCCTGTGGAGAAACTGCTCCGATAATGGAGACAGAGCCTTCGGTTCCGTTTAAGTTCTGCATCATTCCTGCACGTTCATAGAATGCGGACAGCTTGGATGCCAGATATGCAGGGAAACCTTCCTCTGCAGGCATTTCCTCCAGACGGCCGGACAGTTCTCGAAGAGCTTCTGCCCAACGGGAAGTGGAGTCTGCCATGATAGCTACGTCGTAACCCATGTCCCGGTAATATTCCGCAAGAGTTACACCTGTATAAATAGAAGCTTCACGCGCCGCAACCGGCATGTTGGAAGTATTGGCGATCAATGTGGTTCTGTCCATCATCAGGTTTCCGGATTTCGGGTCGATCAGTTTACTGAAATCTTCCAGAACCTGAGTCATCTCGTTTCCACGTTCTCCGCATCCAATGTAGATGATAATGTCTGCATCAGACCATTTTGCAATCTGATGCTGAGTCATGGTCTTACCTGTACCGAAACCTCCCGGAACAGCGGCTGTACCGCCTTTGGCAATCGGGAAAAGAGTGTCCAGGATACGCTGGCCTGTGACAAGCGGGACGCTTGCGGGGAAACGTTTGTGGGTTGGTCTCGGGATACGGATCGGCCATTTCTGTGCAAGTGCCAGATCTTTGGTGGTTCCGTCTGCGAACTGAATGGTTACGATCGGTTCCAGAATGGTGTATGCTCCGTCAGATGCTGCGTGGATAACTGTGGCTTCTGTAAGATTCGGAGGAACCATGGATTTATGGAGAATGGAGTCTGTTTCCTGAGTTTCTGCGATAACAGAGCCGGGACCTACAACATCTCCTTCTTTTACTATGATGTGAGTGTTCCATTTCTTTTCTGTGTCAAGAGAATCAACGCTGACACCTCGTGAAATATATTTGCCTGAGGCTTTGGCAATCTCTTCCAGAGGACGCTGGATACCATCAAAAATATTGTGGATGATTCCAGGTCCCAGAAGTACAGAAATGGCATCTCCGGTTCCTGTAACTGTATCGCCCGGTTTCAGTCCTGTAGTCTCCTCGAAAACCTGTACGGTGGTCATGCCTTTCTTCAGGCCGATGATCTCACCTACCAGATGTTCCGGACCTACATAGACCATCTCGGAAATCTTAAATCCGCTGTCGCCCTTCAGATAAATGACGGGGCCGTTGACACCGTAGATAATACCTGTATTACTCATGTTCTGGTCCTCCGTCAAACTTGAATTCTTTGTATGCTGCCTCAAAATTTCCTGCAAAAGAGTGATCGATCAGGATGTTTTTCTGAGGAATCGTAGCGCGGATACCGCCAAGAAAAGAGTCCTTTGCAAGCTGGATAGCAGTACCTGTTGTATGCTGAAGTTTCTCTGCAAGAGATCTGTCCTCCGGAGAGAGATAGATGGTAATCTCATCATTTCCTGCGAAATCCAGAGCTTCTTTGATCTTAGCAGTTAAATAGTTCTCATACTCCGGAGTTTTGGTAAAGGATTCCAGAAGTCCTTTTACTTCGGAGAAAATTTTCTCTTTTAATTCGTTTTGTTTTCTGGTCCAGTCACGCTTGATCGTGAGCTGTTCTGCGGAGAGAGCCTTGTTTATTTCACGTCGGGCGCTGGCAGTTTCCGCTTTGATCTGTGTCTGGGCATTTTCTTCACTGAGAGTTTTGTGTTCTTCTGCCATTTTCTCCAGAGCCGCTTTATGCTCATCGAGAATGGCGGCAGCTTTTTCGTGGGCTTCCTCTACAGTGATATCATAAAAATGGCTGAGTTTTTCATCAATTGTCATGTTAACACCTGCCTGTAATATTTAGATTGTAACTGTTCACTCCGTTCACAGTAATGTAGCCAAAATTCATTCCAGATTGCCTGCGGCAATGGGATTTTGGCTTGTATGTCTCGGAATAGTGGTGTGTGAACAGTAACATTAGATTTACTATTGGTAACTGTTTTACAGTTTTAAACCAATAGCTTCATTCACATATGAAGTGATAAAATCCGGTTTGCGACCAGTACCGTGCCTGTCGGGAATTTCGATGATCAGAGGGGTCTTGTGATGAAGCTTTACATCATCTATAATTTCGGGAAACTCCCGGCCGAATTTCTCGGTCAGGAGTATGATTCCGATTTCTTTATTGGAAATAGCTTTCTGCAAAGCATCTTTTAATTCATCATGTGTGTGTACGACCACGCCCTCCACACCTGCCAGTCTCATCCCTGTGTAGGTATCGATATTGTCGCTGATCAAAAACATCTGCATCTTATAACTGTCCCAGGATCATGAAGGAGATGATCAGTCCATAAAGGGCAACACCTTCTGCAAGACCTACGAAAATAAGGGATTTACCAAGGATACTCTGATCCTCGCTGATAGCACCTAAGGCTGCGCTTGCCGCACTGGCAACGGCAATACCACCACCGATACAGGAAAGTCCGGTTACAAGAGCTGCTGCGATATAACCCATACCTGTTGCAAGTGTGCCTTCAGAGCCTGCAGCGGCCTGTACGGAAGAAGCACCTGTGAACATAACTGCAATGGCGATAAGCATGGTTCCAAAGAAGAAGAATGCGTTTACACCGAGAGCTGTTTTGTAACGTCCGCGGTTTTTTTCACCGATGAGATAGTAGCCAAATGGAAGAATGATGCTGAGTACCAGTGCGATTGCTAAAATGATCTGTGCGATTGTTGTCATAATTAAATCTCCTCTTAGTTCTTGATTTTGCTGTTCATATATATCATATTTATTCGGCTTCGAATATCTGGCTGACCGACAGATATGGGTTTCCCGGGGATGATATATAAATGAAAATAGTATAATTTCTAATGATCTTTCTGTCTATTTTACAGAGCGGAACGGCTCAAATTTACGTCCTGTACCTTTGTAGAAGCGGCTGAACATTTCATAATATTCCAGACGAAGCACCTGGATACCTACGATCAGGCCCTCCATACCACATACAAAAAGGTTTCCCAGAACTACTACTATCCAGTTCAGGTTTCCGCTTTCTGCGCCTGCAAGCATGAGAACGACTTCCATCATCGCTGCATGGCTGACTGCGAAAGCTCCGATACGGACGAAGGAAAGGGTATTGGAGAAGTAGCTTAACAGGACTTCAAACATTTCAAAAAGTCCCTGTACAATGAACATTCCCTTCTCTTTCGGCATAACTTCTGATTTCTTCTCAATGAGGGCTGTAAGTGGCTCTTTCAGGAAGATCAGGATCAATGGTACGCCGAACATGATAAACAGTACGATTCCGCCGGGAAGTGTTTTGCCATTCAGTATAAGTGCAATGGAGACAACTGCAGAGCCGTAGAATACCAGACCGGCCACTGAGTTTGTATCAAACCAGATGTGTTCTACGTCTCTGGCTTTCCAGGCGTTCAGAATGTTAAATACCATACATAAAAGGATCAGGCACATACCAAAACCAATGGCAACAATAAATACTGTATTCAGCTTTCCGATAAACGGAACTGACATCATATTGTTCATCGGGCGAAGCCACAGGGCAGGTATCACATCTTCGAATCCGAAGATACTTCCGAACATAAATCCGAAGATTGTGGAGAACACACCTGCACAACTGATAATGCCTGCCAGTGTGATATGTTTGAATTTATAAAGCAGGAAACCTCCGATAAAGAGCAGCAATCCCTGTCCCACATCACCGAACATTGCACCGAAAATAAAGGAATAAGTCAGTGCTACAAACCATGTGGGATCCATCTCGTTATAGGCCGGAAGACCATACATCTTAATGTACATTTCAAATGGTTTAAACAGTTTCGGGTTCTTCAGTTTCGTTGGTGGCTGCTGGTGTATACCTGGCTTCAGATGTTCGTCCTCTTCACCGTCAATAATACAGAAAATGCGGCTGTCGTCTTTGATATCATTCTGGAAAGAATGGGCATCTTTCTCTGTCATCCATCCACATAAGATATAGAAAACGTCTTTATCCCCATGTGTACATGCCGCAAGTCTGCGCACATCAAAGTTACCGGAAAGCTGTGTGATAGCATTGCGTGATGCAACGATATCTTTCTGATTTCTAAGAAGAAAATCTGTTTTTTTCTGATCGGCAGATGCCAGATCAGCAGCAGCTCTGTTGCGTGTTTCAGTCAGTTGTTCGAAAGCTTCTTTTGCTGTTCCCTTATAAGTATCCGGCATATAAATACGCTCGAAGTGCATGGAAGAATAGACGGCTTTTACTTTCTGGGCTTCGTGCTCCGGGACAAAATACAGACCCCAGACATACTGGTCATCTTCATCACATTTAATGAAAATTGTGTCCAGATTTTCGTAAATATACTTTTCAAATTTCTGGTAATATTCCTTCTCAATCCTTCCGAAACGGAAGTGGATGAACTGGAATTTCAGGATTGAGGAAATATTGTAATTAATATTTCTGAACGGGCGGATCACTCGCAGAGATTCATCCAGAGCTGCAAGCTGACTCTCCAGATCAGCACGTTTATTGCTTAGTTCTTGATAATCAGACTGAATCCGGCGGATTGTATTTAAAGCCTGTTCAGTATCCATGGGTTTGGCAGAAATCTTCTCCGGATCTGCCAGTTCATCATAGAAACTGTTGGCAGTAGAGAGTGCTTCCTTATATGGATTGATTTCCATAAACGGAGAAAGACTCTCTACTGCTGTCAGCTCGGAAAGGGCATTTTCCAGATGAATTTCGTACTTGGAAAGATAGGTGTTTACCACTCTGTCAATATCGGCCTTAGGACCGGTAATGCTCAGGAACTTCATTTTCTCAATCATAAATTCACCTCCTGGTTAATGTTCTTTAAACTGCGAAGCAGTTATTCAGTTATGCGCCATATAGAAATCAACTGTTGCAAATATAACGCATGGCTTCATCATGCTGCACACCGTAACGTACGCATTCAATGGCGATAGTCAGACGGTTTACTTCGTGTTCCTTGTTATACAGATAAGAATAGATCACTGCTACAGAATATGGATTTCTGTGGGATTCCTTCTCAAGGATCGAGCGGTGGATGTGGTTGTAGAATTCTTCCAGATTGGCTACGGTAAGCTGTTCATATTTGTTGCCGTACCATGTTTTCTGGAAAATTCTTCGACCTTCTTCGTATGAAGGCGCTTCCACCAAAGCTGTGATTTCTTCTTTCTTTAACTTATAATTTACAGGAATCAGCAGGGCATAAATACTTGCCGGATCCATGTTGTAATACCTTTTGGAACGCTGGATAAACTGCAGGTTCAGCATATCAAATTTCTCACCGTAAGTGTGGGTAATCTCTTCCAGATCTTTACCTTTAAACAGCTTCTTACGGATGTTCCAGATCTGGGTAAAATAGTACAGATCCAGTGCCATACCATAGTCGAAGAGAAGTGCTGTTTCATGCTCCTGGATCTTCGAAAGCGGGATATAAAATTCGTTTCCTTTGAGGCAGGAGATCAGTTCCTCCATGGTGGAACAGGTAGTGATCCGGTCTACATCAATATTGGAATGCAGACGGAAAAATTCACGGTACGGAGAAACATCTACAGGATCCGTGTCGCGGTGATCGAAGATATTTGTCATGACTTCCTTCAGTACACGGATTTCATATCGCTTGGAATACAGATCCAGAAATTTACGCTGCTCCGGGTTGGCAAAGTGATAAATTCTGGAGAAATTCTGGAATATGGATTTCTTCAGAAGCTTCTCAATCTGGCCACGGTGCAGGGTATTTTCATCCAGTGCATCCCACCTGGAAGAGTATTCCGGCATTCGCTTCAGATAGGCGGCTACCTGCGTGACATCGGAGAGTTGGAGGATTTCCTCGAACTGATCCATGGTAGTAAGCCTGCTCTGCATTGCGCGGATTTTCGTGGAAAGTCCGCTGTAGGAGAGTACGCCTCCCATTGTTTTTCACTTCCTTTCCTGATGTCATCTAGAGTGTGTCTGAGACAGATCTTTACATAGTTAGTATTTTCTCAAACAATTCTCTGGAAAGTTGTGAGTGCTGCTGTTCGTAATGAGCATCCAGTGAAGAAAAGGTAGCGTCTGTGTCTGCACGTAACTGTGCCAGGCGAGAATCTTTTTCTTCTTCCAGTTGCTGACGGATCCGTCGAATCTGCTCTGCTGTCCGGGACTCCAGCTGCTTGTCATAATTTTTACATTTCTGTTCTGCCTCTTCAGAAAGCTGTTGCTTTTGCCGGTCGCAGTCTTCCATGATGCGTTGGGCTGTAAGCTCGATTTCAGATAATTTGTTAAGTATCTGCTCCATCTTCAACCTCCTTGGTTGTCAAAATTTTACAAAAAAACCAGATTTACTATGTGAAAAATAGTAATATCTGTTAGATATCATACACCCTTTTGTTAAAAAAAACCATCTAAATTTTTTCCAGAAAGAAAAAAATTGTTATTTTTTAGACAAGTTAAAGAAATCTCCTGCGAATATCTGTCCGGGATGTAATTGACGTTAGGAGTATGGTATGGTAGTTTATTGGTGGCAGGAAATTGCACGCACATCTTGCGTAAAGCATTTTTCAAACACGCTCTGGAGATATAAGAAAAGGAACAGGAGATTTTTATGAGATTAAGAAATATTCCGGGAGCTCAGGATGCAATTCTGGAGAGCCCTTATGTGGTGCAGGAACCACAGACAAAGAAAGGACACTGGGGGGAGGTTTTTGTGAAAAAGCAGCCTCTTCATATTGAAGTAGGGATGGGAAAAGGAAGATTTCTTATGGATCTGGCCCGGCTGCATCCGGATATCAATTATATAGGAATCGAGATGTATGACAGCGTTCTTCTTCGCGCATTGCAGAAGAGAGAAGAACTGGAGGAGAATGGAGAGGTTTATTCTAATTTATTTTTTATGAGAGTGGATGCCAGACTTCTGCCGGAAATCTTTGAGAAAGGTGAAGTAGATAAGATTTATCTGAACTTTTCCGATCCATGGCCAAAAGCCCGCCATGCAAAACGTCGCCTGACATCCAGAGAATTCCTGGCACGTTACGACCAGATTCTGGTTCAGGATGGAAAAGTGGAATTTAAGACAGATAATAAGGAACTGTTTGAATTTTCCCTGGAAGAAGTGGAGGAAGCTGGATGGAATCTGGAAGCTTCTACCTTTGATCTGCATCATAATGAAGAGATGGTACAGGGAAATGTTATGACAGAATATGAAGAGAAATTTTCTTCTATGGGAAATCCAATCTGTAAGATGGTGATTTCCAGAGAGTATCACAGATAAAACAGCAGAGCAATTATCTGGTTTATAGCGATTCCATAGTGAAGTGGATTGCGATTATCCATTTGACTATCTGTTGTGGCTGGCAGTGCATATTATAGTATAAGAAAATTTCGGGGCGCTTCGCGCCCCGAAGGAGTCAGCCAGTGAAACGAAAAAGTTTTTTCCATAATAAGATGCTACAATTCCGCTATGAACACAAAAACTTTGATAATACCTTCAGCCGCCTGCGGAAATCCGCAGAAGAGGTCAATAAAACACTTAACAAAATGTCCCAAAACGACGAAAAAAAGGAAAAATAAATGAAATAAAAAAAAATCTGATTTTTTTTGAAAAAACCTATTGACATTTAAACGACTATTATATATAATATCACTTGCGTTGAAGGTGATGCAAAACTTTAACACAGAGAAAAACAAAAGAATATGCGCTTTTAGCTCAGTTGGTAGAGCACCTGACTCTTAATCAGGGTGTCCAGGGTTCGAACCCCTGAAGGCGCACTAAGAACACTGTTTTTGCGGACAATGCGATTGCCGCGGGGACGGTGTTTTTCTTGTTTTGCGGGAAAGTGAGAAATAAAGGTGTCTGGGAAATAGAGAAAAATGAAATATTTACGCCCCTGCGGAGAAAGTTCCACAAGGGCGTAAAAGTATTTTATGCTGCTGATAGCGCTTGAAGAACACAGGGTCAAGCTGGTAAATATCTTCATGCAGGAGAGAAGACTGCTGTGCAAGATGCAGATAAACTCTCTTTATAACCAGTCATCACACTTTATACAAACCATCCTGATAACATTGAAATCCCTCCCTGTTGGAAAGAGTTGATGACATTGAATTTTTATAAGTCGGAAACATATAAGACATTGCAAGAAAAAGAAAAGGGTTTGTGAAAAGATTTTAACGCTTTTCGTATCAAAAGATGCACTATGGCTTCTGATTATGTTATACTCTATACTCAGTGTATTGTCGAAAGAAGAGGAATAAGTCAAATATATGGGTTCCGGTCTGGTCAAGGGAGGTTGTGGTATCGAATGAAAAAAATACTAAAAAGAATAGGCAAAGTATTTTGCCTTTTTTTGCTGATCGTGGTGTTGGTGAATGTACTTTCACCTCTTTTTTGCAGAAAACCGGACGAAAAATATGTGGAAAGTCTGAGAAAGACAGAATTTACATCAGAGACAGCAGGCGTAGAAAGAATTTGCTGCATTGACGATAATGAAGAGGCACTTTTGTGGAGGCTTCGTATGATTGGCACTGCGAAGGAGAGCATTGTACTGTCTACCTTTGACTTACGCGCGGATGATAATGGCACTAAAATTCTTGCCGCATTGAATTGCGCTGCGGCAAGAGGTGTGAAGATTCAGTTATTGATCGATGGAATTTATCAGCAACTGTTTCTGGCTGGAAGCAGCGATTTCCAGGCTCTGGCATCATATGAGAATGTGGAAGTGGGAGTTTACAATCCGGTGACACCGGTCAATCTGTTTAAGGTGAATTATCGCATGCATGATAAATATCTGATCGTGGATGAGAAAATGTATCTGCTGGGCGGACGCAACAGCAATGATATCTTTCTGGGGGATCAGACAAAAGGCATTAATGAAGACAGAGATATCCTGGTGTATGATACATCAGAAGGACAGGGAGAGTCTCTGAACCAGCTTGAGGATTATTTCCATAAAATATGGAAGGAAAGCTGTGTGAGCATTAAAAAAGGCAAACAATCTTCCAGATATACGGATGCATACCGGCACATGGAAGAAATTTACATATCTCTGCTGAAAAGGTACAATGATATAGAAACCTACAGTGCATGGGAAAAGGATACGATAGAAGCAAACAAGATCACTCTGATCAATAATGGAATTGAGGCGGGACGAAAAACACCGCAGGTTCTCCAGACAATTCAGTATCTTACTGAAAATGCAGATCATGTAATAATACAGACTCCTTATGTGATCTGTAATGGTTACATGTATGATGTATTGCAGGGGATTTCAGATCATGCAAAACTTCAGATCGTGCTGAATGCAGTGGAAAAAGGCTCTAATCCATGGGGCTGTACAGATTATCTTAATCAGAAAAAGAAAATTCTGGAAACAGGGGCAGATGTGTATGAACTGATGAATGATTATCCGGTTCATACAAAAGCTGTGCTGATAAATGACCGTCTGTCAGTAGTAGGTTCCTATAATCTGGATATGCGAAGTACTTATCTGGATACGGAACTGATGCTGGTAATTGACAGCGAAAAACTGAGTCAGCAGATTCACGAAACAGAATCAGATTATATGGAAAAAAGCAAAGAGGTACTTGCAAACGGTCAGGAAACCGAAGGCGCAAAGTACCAGGGGAAAGTGTTGAATCGGAAAAAGAAGTTATACTACGGTGTGCTCAGGATTATCATTCGTCCTCTTCGGCAGCTGCTTTAGAGTGTGTTTGGAAAATCATTCCCAAAATCTCCTGCAAATTGTGACGCACATCTTGCGTAAAGCATTTTTCAGACACGTTCTAGAAAATAGTATCACAAGTATATGTCATATAAATGTTCAGTAGCTGAAAAAAAGCGTTGTCAATCAGACTACAGAAGATTAAAATAGACATAAAAGCAGTTGTTACAACTGTTGTTGATGTAAAGGAGGAAAAGCTTTTATGGACTTAAAGAAATTTGTACTGGAAGGTAATCCTGTATGCAGAAAGGAAGCTGTAATCGTGGGCGATCATTTCAGGATTACAATGCTGACAACTGCCCTGATCCGTTTTGAGTACAGCGAAGACGGAGGATTTGAGGACAGAGCAACACAGATGGTATGCAATCGTGATTTCCCGGTGCCGGAATTCAGGGTGAGCGATGGCGGTGAGGAATTACATATTTACACCAAAGACCTGGAAATCCACTATGACAGGCAGAAATTTTCTCCAAGCGGTCTGATGATACGTGTTGCGGGTGGAAAAGCCAGCGAGCGTGTGTGGCATTATGGTGATGAACCGAAAGATCTGCTGGGAACAGCCAGAACCCTGGATGAAGCAGACGGTGAGATTCCGCTGAGTCATGGCATTATGTCCAGAAACGGTTTTTCAGTGTTGGATGATTCCCACACAATGGCTATGGGCGAAGATGGAATGGTAGAGCCACGTCAGGGAAACAGAGCAGACTTTTATTTCTTTGGATATGGTCACAGATATGTGGAATGTCTGCAGGATTTTTACAGATTATGTGGAAAAACACCTCTGCTTCCAAGATATACGTTCGGAAACTGGTGGAGCAGATATCACAAATACACAGAGACAGAGTACAAAGAACTGGTAGAGCGTTTTGAGAAAGAAGAAGTGCCATTTTCTGTTGCAGTTGTAGATATGGACTGGCATCTGGTAGAGGATGTACCTCCTGTATATGGAAGCGGATGGACAGGATATACCTGGAATAAGAAGTTTTTCCCAAATCCGCCTGAATTTATGGACTGGCTGCACAAACATGGATATAAGATCACATTGAACGTACATCCGGCAGATGGAGTGCGTGCTTATGAAGAAGCCTATCCGAGAGTTGCAGAGAAGATGGGAATTGATCCTGCAAGTAAGGAACCGGTACTTTTTGATATGACAGATCCGAAATTCATTGAGACATATTTTGAGGAACTGCATCATCCGATGGAAGAAGAGGGAGTAGACTTCTGGTGGCTTGACTGGCAGCAGGGAACTGTAACCAAGGTTCCGGGACTGGATCCGCTCTGGATGCTGAACCACTATCACTATCTGGACAGCAAGTGGAAAGGAAAACGTGCGCTGACTTTCTCAAGATATGCAGGTCCAGGAAGCCACAGATACCCGGTCGGTTTTTCCGGTGATACGTTCATTACCTGGGAGAGTCTGAAATTCCAGCCATATTTCACAGCAAATGCCAGCAACATCGGTTTTGGATGGTGGAGTCATGATATCGGTGGACATATGTTTGGATACAGAGACGACGAGCTCACTGCAAGGTGGGTACAGCTTGGAGTCTTTTCACCAATGAATCGTCTGCACAGCACAGATAACCCGTTTAATGGAAAAGAACCGTGGAAATACAACCAGATTGTAGAAACAGTAATGAAGAATTTCCTGAAACTGCGTCATAAGCTGGTTCCGTATCTTTACACCATGAACCGTCGTGCAAGCAGAGCGGGACTGCCGCTGGTACAGCCGATGTATTATCTGGAGCCGGAGCGCGAGGAAACCTATGAAGTACCGAACAACTATTATTTCGGTACAGAGATGATGGTATCTCCAATCACAGATAAGCTGGATCCGGTAACAGGACTTGCAGGCGCAAAGACATGGATCCCGCAGGGAATCTGGTATGATTTCTTTAACGGAAGAGCATATAAGGGCGGCAGAAAAGTGGATCTCTGGAGAGATATTTATGAGATGCCGGTACTTGTGCGTGAAGGCAGCATCATTCCACTGAAGGACATGGAAGGATATGATAATTCCATTGAGAATCCTGAGAAACTGGAAGTACTTGTATATCCTGGAGAATCAGGAGAATTTGTACTCTGGGAAGACGATGGGGACACACCGGAAGACCTGGATGAGAACTGGGTATCCACCAGAATGACGAAGACTGCAGATGAGAATGGAACAGTATTTATTGTAGAAGCTGCGCAGGGAAATACAGCAGTGATTCCGCAGAAACGTTCCTGGAAGATCCGCTTCTGCAACATTCAGGACAAACCGCAGGAGGTTACTGTAAACGGACAGGTATATAAGGATGCAGAGTTCGCAGAGGATAAGAAGCTTCATGGAACAATAGTGATTCTGAAGGATGTGCCGGCAGATGCACAGGTGAAGGTTACTTTTGCGGCAGATGCAGCTGTTTATCAGAGAGACTATGCAGAAGAGGTCTATGAGATTCTGGAAAAAGCACAGATTACCTATGCACAGAAGACAGAGGTTTATAAAGTAGTGAAAGAGCTGGGCACAGAAGCAGTGCCTGTTCTGGTATCCATGAATTTGAATCCGTCATTGCTTGGGGTACTGATGGAGATTCTTACAATGGGAATTTAATCGAATCAAGTAAGTGTGCCAACAAGTTGATTTCTCGAACAATCTTGCGTCTAAATTCCTTATTTCCGCGTTGTCGTCGGTCGCCGTAGCCACCGCTACGCCTCCTTCTTCCGCCTTGAAATAAGAAAATTTATCCTGCAAGATTGTTTCAAGAATCAACTTGTCGGCACACTAGTTCTCTGCGGTAACACAAAAATCCCGCTCACAGTTGTGTCTTACTGTGAGCGGGATTTCACATTTTAAAAGAAGGAGTGCCGGATCTTGCGATCCGGCAAGTATGAAAAAGAAAAAGTTTTATTATAAATAAAGCGTTTGCTTTATTTGCTTATTAATATACAGGGAAAATGTGTGCAAAATGTGATGGACTGTTGAAGAAATTGTGATTAAATTCTAAAAAACTTATAAAAAAAAGAAAAAGACCTGAAAAGGTCTGTAAAAAGAAGGAGGGCCGGACCTTACGGTCCGGCATAAGTATGAAAAAGAAAAAAGTTAAAAATCTATGTGAAAAAGCATTTGCAACCTGTCTGTAAAGCATTTGCTTTATTTGCTTATTAATATACAGGGAATTTGTGAGCAAAATGTGATGGACTGTTGAAAAAAACGTGATTAAATTCTAAAAAACTTATAAACTGGCAGGAAGAAAACACAAGGTGGAAAACTGAAAATAAGCATTGTAAAAATCCGAACTGTAATTTATAATAAAATTTAATGGTAACGGTTCAATATCTTTACAGTTACAAATAATGAGAAACAAGGAGGAAAACATGAAAAGAGAAACAGTCGTCGTACTGGATTTCGGCGGTCAGTACAATCAGCTGGTTGCCAGACGTGTGAGAGAATGTAACGTATACTGCGAAATCTATTCATACAAGACCGATCTTGAGAAAATCAAGGCAATGAATCCTAAGGGAATCATCCTTACCGGTGGTCCGAACAGCTGCTATGAGGCAGATTCACCTACATGCAATAAAGAATTATTTGAGCTTGGTATTCCTGTTTTGGGACTTTGCTATGGCGCACAGCTTATGATGCATGTTCTGGGCGGAAAAGTTGAGAAAGCAGATGTGAGCGAATATGGAAAGACAGAGGTTCTGGTAGATAAGACAGATTCCAAAATCTTCAAAGACGTATCTGACAAAACAATCTGCTGGATGAGCCACACAGATTACATTTCCCAGGTTGCACCAGGATTTGAGATTGCTGCTCACACAGCAGATTGTCCGGTAGCAACTGCACAGAATGAGGAGAAGAAGCTGTATGCGATCCAGTTCCATCCGGAAGTGCTTCATACAGTAGAAGGAAAGAAGATGCTTTCCAACTTCGTACTTGGTGTATGCGGATGTGCCGGAGACTGGAAAATGGATGCCTTTGTTGAGCACACTATCAGAGAAATCCGCGAGAAGGTCGGGGATGGAAAAGTTCTTCTTGCCCTGTCAGGTGGTGTTGACTCTTCCGTTGCAGCAGGACTTCTTTCCAGAGCAATCGGCAAGCAGCTTACCTGTGTATTTGTAGATCATGGTCTTCTTCGTAAAGATGAGGGAGATGAGGTTGAGGGTGTATTCGGACCAAACGGTCAGTTTGACCTGAACTTTATTCGCGTCAATGCACAGCAGAGATATTATGACAAGCTGGCAGGTGTTACAGAGCCTGAAGCAAAACGTAAAATCATCGGTGAAGAATTTATCCGTATTTTTGAAGAAGAGGCCAAGAAGATTGGTGCGGTAGATTTCCTGGCACAGGGAACTATTTATCCGGATGTTGTAGAGAGTGGTCTGGGCGGAGAGTCCGCAGTGATCAAATCTCACCACAATGTAGGCGGACTTCCGGATTTCGTTGATTTCAAGGAAATCATCGAACCGCTCCGCGACCTTTTCAAGGATGAGGTTCGTAAAGCAGGTCTGGAGCTTGGAATTCCGGAGAGACTGGTATTCCGTCAGCCATTCCCGGGACCGGGACTTGGAATCCGTATTATCGGTGAAGTTACTGCAGAGAAGGTTCGTATTGTACAGGATGCAGATTTCATTTATCGTGAAGAGGTAGACAATGCTGCAGCTGAGTATAAGAAAGAACATGGTGAAGATCCTTCATGGATGCCGAACCAGTACTTTGCAGCACTGACAAATATGCGAAGTGTAGGCGTTATGGGTGACTTCAGAACTTATGATTACGCTGTAGCGCTCCGCGCAGTGAAGACTATCGACTTCATGACAGCCGAATCTGCTGAGATTCCGTATGCAGTACTGAATAAGGTTATGAACCGCATTATTAATGAAGTTAAAGGCGTTAACCGCGTATTCTATGACCTGACCAGCAAGCCGCCGGGTACGATTGAGTTTGAATAAAAAAATGGAGCTCGGAAATCCAGTGTTTATGCGGGTTTCCGGGCTCTTGCTATGTGGTTTGAGTACAGATTGAGTACAAAATATGTTAATTGTAAAAATTTATTTGTTTAAGGTAGCTGTTAATAATAAATGAAAACTCTTTATCTGATTCGGCCTCCTTTTTTATCTGTGAATATAGCAGTTTTTTATAAGTCTCATTAGTTTCTTTTTTCCATTTATCAACCAGAGGTAATAAATTTTCAATTTTTTCTTTTCTACGTTCTATTAATTCAGAGCGATTTAAATCTAAAATTGCAATAGATAACTCTCCTTTTCGTTCTCCTGGCACTTGATATATAAAAGGGCCGAATGCCATTAAATATTTATCAGGTTCATCAGCAATTGGATTTATTAAAGGATCGGAAGGATTATAATAGTCTTTCTTGTTAGTGCGATTACAAACTTCACAGGCTAAAGTCAAATTAGTCCATTCAACATATAATTCAGGACAGGCATTTTTATTTTTGGGAAGTATATGCTCAATATCACCAAAGGCAACATGTTTGATTTTACTTTCGCAATAAGCACATTTTCCATGAGTTTCTTTCTCTAATGCATCTTTAATATCGTTATGTTGATATCTATATTTTATATGGGGTGGAACAGGTGTCGATTGTTTTAAAGCAGTTAAATATTCGTCTGTCCACTGCTTAGCGTTATCTTCCAAAATTTTAGGTTTTGTGTCTTTGTTAATTTTTATCATTGCTATCACCTTTAAATAATTGATTTAAGGCAGTCGGAATGACGTTGGAGAAACCAAACTTTTCCATCTGATTACGAAAATCTGAAAGACTTTCTTCTGAGATTCCTTTGGCAATAGTGTCTCTTACTAAAATATCTATTTTTGATGAAGCCCATAAAGGATATGTACTTGAGATTCCAAGTACTTCTCGTAATATTTCATTTGAGGACGCTGCCTTGGTTACATTATCTAACAAAGTAGAACCAATTTTGTTGTCTTTAGTATAATTTAAAACATATATTAATGATGATTCTACGGATGAAATGATAAATGGATTGTGTGTGGCAACAATAAATTGTACATTAGGAAAAGCTCCTAATAAATTTGGCAAAAGTGTCTGTTGCAATTCTGGGTGTAAATGATTTTCGGGTTCATCAAATAATACAGTAAATGATTCATTGAATGGAGCATACATATATATCATCCAAGCAAGTTCAATGATAGATGCTATACCGCCAGAAACAGCGTCAATAGGAAAGTTGCCAGAATCTGTTTCTAAAATAACTTCTGGAATTTCAATAGATAATTTTTTGAAACCAATTTTAGGCGGTAATATTTTGTGAAGTATAGATTGAAAACCTTTGAAGATATCCAATGCTTCTTGGTTTGATTTTACATAATTATTGCCAGGACCAAAAGTTGCTAAAGAAATAATTGCTTCCTTTATATGTTTGGTTGCACCCTGTTCATTTGGGTTGTAGTAGGTGTCGGATAAAGGTAATGTTTTATATTTGTGGTATGCACTAAAAATTTCATCTCGTTTTAGCGCATGCGTAGGGATATTGTCGACTTTTTTGTACTGAAATAAAGAACGATGGGAGTTGATGTATATACCTTTACATGGTTTAGTATCTTTTAAATCAATATTATAAGTAGTTGATACTTGTTCAGGGACTAAAATGGATGAAGTTGTAGAATTATATGTTATATTTCCGATAACGGAAGATTTATAATTACTATCACGTTTTTCTTCCAAATCTCCTATAACACTTGAGGTATAATCAATAGAGCCATCGGCGGTCTCACTAACATTGCTAACAAACTTAACAGATTCACCAAATGCTTTAGAAAGAATGTTTAATATAGTGGTTTTTCCAGATCCATTTGCACCTGTTAATATGGTCAGTCGTTTGTCAAAATCAATAGTTAGGTTGTCAAATTGTCTCCAATCGTTTATTTGAATTTGTTCTATCATAGTTAGCCCTTTCTTTAGTATCAGTAATTAGGATCTATTTTAACTTTAATGCCATCAGAAGTATCAAGCAACATCTGACTTCTCTGCAATTCCAATTCCACTTTTTCTTTTGTCTCGGTTATCTCATCTATAGCTGCCTGTGTTGCTTCATTTGGATTATCACCAGCGGATTCCAAAACACTCTGGTAGATGTAATTCATTTTTTCCCATTTCAACAGGTCATTAAATACCTTGTAACTTCTGATATTCAACAATACATCCTGCAAAGACAGCGTATGTGCCTTCCCTCTGGTGGTGTATCCGATTTCGAGATAAGAAGAGAGAACCAGATTCAGATGGATGGATACAGTATTATCTTTTAACATCTTGTCTTCTCCACGCTCTCCGCTGATCTGGAGGATGCCGGAATTACAAAGCACCATAAGTACGCCCATCAGATCACCGACTGTTTCCAGACGAAGTCCGGCGGTATCACTGCCATTCAAAGCATTATAACTGACACCGAGTGCAGCTGCAATTTTCTCTAACTGAGGAGGTTGTGGCTGCATTTTATTTGTTTCGTATTTTCGGATAGAAACCGGATGGATGCCGGTCAGCTCAGCCAGTTTATCTTGCGTAATGCCAATTTGCTTTCGGCAGTATTTGATTTTTTCTCCTATGGTCATTTTCATCGTCCTCCATGTATCGAGATGGCTACATTATAGCATGTTTAAAAAATTTTTTCTACTGGCATTTCAAAATACTTAACAATAGCGAAGTCGCTACATATAATGAGATTATAAAAGTAGCGATAACGCTACATAGAGAAAAGGAGGATGCATACATGGCAGAAAACAAAAAGATTTATATTACTGCAAATGAACTCGCAGAAATGCTGGGTGTTTCTGTAGGTCATGCTTACAAGCTGATCCGTAAGCTGAATCAGGAACTGGAAAAAGAAGGATTTCTGGTGATTGCGGGCAAAGTTCCCAGACGCTATTTTGAAAAACGCTGGTATGGTTTCAGTGTGTGGGAGGTGGTCGAATGAAAGCGGAAAAAGACAAGAAAACAGGAAAATGGTTGATTCAGTATCGTTATACGGATTGGCAAGGAAAACGTCGGAAATCTACCAAAAGAGGTTTTGCGACCAAAAGAGAGGCGGAGGAATGGCTTCGAAATTTCCTTATTACGCAAAAAGCGGATTTTGATATGAAGTTTGCGGATTTTTGGAAGATGTATTGTGCAGATATGGAAACTCGCCTGCGGGAGCATACCATGAGAACGAAAAAGTATATTGTGGAGCTGAAAATTCTCCCGTATTTTGGGAATAAGCGGGTAAATGATATTACTGCAGCTGACATCCGGCAATGGCAGAATGAGTTGATTAAAATGGGGTATTCACCCACTTATCTGAAAACAATCAATAACCAGTTGAGTGCAATTTTTAATTATGCGGTTCGATATTATGATTTGAAAAGTAATCCCTGTGCAAAAGCCGGAAGCATGGGTAAGAGTAAGGCAGAAGAAATGGATTTCTGGACAGGAGAGGAGTTTAGGAGGTTTATCGACAGTGTTATGAACAAAAGGCTTTCTTATATGGCATTTATGACTTTGTACTGGACGGGAATGCGTTTGGGAGAACTTTTGGCTCTGAATCCGAAAGATGTGGATTTGGAAAAGAGAACAATTGCTATCACAAAATCATATCAACGTCTTGGTAAGAAAGATGTGATCACTCCACCAAAGACATCGAAAAGCAAGAGAGTGATTACCATTCCAGAGTTTCTGGCTGCAGATATCAAAGATTATATGGACAGCTTATATGATTTGCAGGAGGACGACAGGTTGTTCCCTATTACGAAATATTATCTGGAGCATGAAATGCAGCGAGGAATTAAAGAAAGTGGCGTAAAACAGATAAGAGTACACGATTTGAGGCATTCCCATGCAAGTATGCTGATTGAATTGGGCTTTTCACCGCTGGAGATTGCAAATCGGCTCGGACATGAAAAGGTAGAAACAACGCTGAACACTTATGCACATCTTTATCCGAACAAGCAGACAACTGGTCATTGCACTGCCGGAAAGTTTTCAAGAATATGATCGGAACTTGCTATTACAGTTGTTTGCAGAACAGTTTCGAAGCACTTATGGAGTGCAGTGTACGGCTGCTTTGCATCATAATAAAAAGAAAACAAATTACCATATTCATTTGATTTACAGTGAACGAAAGGTTTTGGAGAAGAAAGAGATAAAGCGAGCCAGTCGGAATATGTTTTACGATGAAAAAGGGAAGCATGTTCGAACAAAGAAGAAAATTCTGGATGAAAACGGAAATATTAAACTCGGCTGTTATATTGTTCCGAAAGGTGAAATTTATGAAATGACTTTCTTTGACAGCAAGGAAGAAATCTTTAAACATTCATCTTTTTTAAAAGATGTAAAGAAGATGTATACGGATTTGATGAATCAGTTGGTGAAAGATGAAGCAGAAAAACTAAGTGTCTTTGAACCAGATGGACCATATCTGGCAACGAAGAAGATTGGAAAGAACAATCCAAAGGCGGAAGAAATTCAGGCTGATAATGAAGCAAGGAAGGAGTGGAATCGAACAGTAGATGAAGCTTTTGTTGCGGGCGTTCCCTCTGATGAGATTGCAGAAGTCAAACAGAAAAATATCAGTCTGCCGGTAAAAGAATCTATTCAAAAAGAAGGTCAAAAGCCTGGATTACTGAGAGTAATTTTGCAAAAAGCGGTTGATATTCTTTTGGAAAAGATTAGGATGGCTGCAGCTCCTGAGAAACCAGAATTAAAAGTTGACATGGAAATATTTAAGCAGATGCAGAAAGTGCGAAGGGAACTTTTAGGAATCCGAAAATCAATTCGAGAGATTGATGATCAGATTCAGAAGAAGCAGAAACGTCTGGATGAATTGACTGGTCTATCCGGCACATTTCGTCTGAAAGAGAAAAAAGAGTTGATGAATTCCATCACATATCTGATTTCAGAAAGAACAAAGCAAAGTTCATTATTGAAAGAAACAGTGACCGAGGCTGGTTATCGCAGCGTTGACAGTTTTATGAGGGCGTTTAATAAATCGCAGATGTTGGTTGAGGAATATTTGAAAACTCAGGGCGGTATTGAAAATGGCAATAAAAGTCCTCAGCAAACACAGCAGAAGAAGCAAAGTGTACTTGATAAGCTCCATCAATATGATGAGGAAGCGAAACGGAGTAAAAGTTCCTGCAAACGCAGGGAAAACGTACCGAAAAAGGGCATGGAAGTTGAATGATAATTACAGAAAGTGAGGACAAAAGTATGCAGGAATTAAAAAAGAGAATTCATGAAAACGGAATTGATTATGTGTTGGTGGGTGATTACTATGTTCCCAAATTAAAAATGCCAGAAGAAAAAAGAAGTATCGGGCATTATGGCAGATTGCACAGAGAGTATCTGAGACAAGTAAAGCCAATAGTGTTTAATGAGCTGATTTTATTCGGACAGTTGTGGACGTATCTGGCTGATCTGAATGAGCAGGCAACGGAACGCAGAAATGTGATGATGAAGCAATTAATGGAAAAAGAAGGTGTGACGGAGGATTTAAAGAAAAAGGACAGGTACGAATGGGTACGGAGAATGAATGGGATACGGAGCAGAGTGGATGAAATTATTATAAAGGAAATGATCTACGTATAACAGAATTGTGAAACAACAAAACTCTGGATGACAGAATAAAACTGTTAATCCAGGGTTATTTGTTGTTGGATAATCCATTAAAAATTGTATTGAAATCGGTATGGAAAATTTCTGCCAATGCAATAAGTTCGCTGATTTTAATATTGTAGGTGCCGGCCTCTATTTGAGAGTAGATGCTGCGTGTGGTTGGAAGGTTGCGTAATTGTAATTGAGCAACGACCTGTTCTTGAGTAAGATTAGCTGCATTTCTTAAATTTCGTAGATTGTTTCCGAGAGAAATGTCATTAATTTGTCGTAGCTTTTGCTCCATAAAATCCATACCTTTCATCAATATCACTGTACCTGTATTGATTTTACTTTAAAAAATTCTTATAATTGCAATGTATAACTTGCAAATATAAGGGATAGAGATATGAATAAAAAATGTATATGGGTATTATGTGTAATGGCGGTATTGATTATTACAATGGAGTATTTTATAAAGCCGAATTCTGAGGAAGACGTACCAATGGCTCCAGACGTTGTTAGCAGTATAAGTATGAATCGAGATCAATATCTTACAGTAGCAGCTAATCGAGATAATATTGAAGATAAAGAAGAGTTTGCAAAATTATTGATTGAGATGTGTAAGGAAAATTCATTTCATACAATTAAATTTTCTACAGACAGAGGATATGCGACCAATGTCGATATGAGGGTATATCTTTTTTAAGACAAAATAGAAGGACATGAGCCAGTAATGATAGTGAAATATGAACCTGTTGAATACGGAAAAGGGTATGATATTGTGCATAATCCAGACCAGTTTAAATTGACTATTGATGGAAAAACATATGAATAAGTGTATGAAGAAGGATGTAAAAGAATCAAATTTGATGTATAATATCTTTAATATTGTCTAGAAAAATGTTTTTGATTAAGTAATAGAAAATGGAATTGAGTAGTGGGATTACTATCATGGAAGAAAGACAGAATTTTATAATTTTGGTTGAAAAGTTATTGTACCGAAGGGGAAAGAAAAATGGCAAAAAACGTATATGATAAATTTGGATTTGATAGAGATGGCTATAACCGTGATGGATATGATCGAATGGGGTACAATAGAGAAGGCTATGATCGTCAAGGATATAATAAACAGGGTGTGAATAAAAATGGCATTAATAAATTATCGGGAAGAGATAAAGATGGTTATGATGCAGAAGGTTTTAACGAAGAAGGCTATGGCCGAGATGGCTATAATCGAGAAGGTTATGACAAAGAAGGTTTTAACCGAGAAGGGATAGATGCGGAAGGGTATGATCGAGAAGGTTTTAACATAGAAGGTTACAATCGAGATGGCTACAATCGTGCAGGATATGATGCAGAAGGTTACGGTCGAGATGGCTATAGTAAAGAAGGCTATGATCGAGATGGGTTTAATCGAGACGGATTTGATATTGAAGGATATACACGAGATGGATTTGATGTATATGGATTTGATAGAAATGGTTATAATAAAGATGGTTTTAATTTGAATGGTATTTCTGAAGATGGTTACAATATTCTTGGTTATGGTATTGATGGCTTTGATCGAGGTGGTGTAAGCGTAGACGGATATACTAAGGATCTGTTTGATGAGTCTGGTTTTCATATTTATACCGGATTTAATTTGCATGGCTTTGACAAAGACGGCTTTAACATTAATGGTTTTGATATAGATGGTTATGATCGGGAGGGATACCATAGTGTAACTGGATACAATCATTCAGGTTATGATCGAGAAGGTTACAATCGTGCGGGATATAATGCAGAAGGCTATGATCGGGATGGTTATAACCGAAATGGGTATGATATCAAAGGCTATGACCGAGATGGTTATAATGAAAATGGCTATGATGAGGATGGTTACAACAAAGCCGGTTATGATTATAGGGGCTATGATGCCAGTGGTTATGATGAGGAAGGAAATCTTGACCCAGCAAGAAAGAAAATTATAGAAAAAGATGAAATGGATCCGAAACAGGATATGATGGAAGCTGCTTATTTCAAAAAATGCGTTGCTCAGATCAAAGGATATTATAAAGATAAACTTAGAGAAGATGTTTTGAAGGATTACGAACCATTTTCAAGAACATACATAGACCGTTGGGGATTTGTGCAAACAGATTGGGTTTATCCTGACACAAGAAATGCTGAGTATGAAGTTGATAGAAAAGTAAAAAAGGTATTAAAAGAACCCTATTTCTGTCATATTGATTATAAAGATGATTGTGAGTTATACATAGGAAGGCAAGCAATTCACGGTTGGGTAACAGACTGGGCTGATAAGAGGGCATCCCTTTATCATCAATATGAAATATATATCGGAGATGAGAAAACAGGATTAAACTTTGTGAGAGATATACATATTGTTAATTCTGCTTATAAAGGATACGAAGATAAATATAATCGAGGCGGCGGACAGAAAAAAGAAATTTTAAAGTTTACAGATACACATCTTGCTAAAATTATCGCAGCAAATCAGCAGAATAAAAGAATACACGATATTGTTGAATCTATTCAGCAAAATCAGTATAACATTATCACTTCTGATAAAGATAGGAATATTTTAGTTCTTGGTTGTGCTGGTTCTGGAAAAACGATGATTTTAATGCACAAAATCCGTTATATGAGATATAACAATCCAGATATTCGTATGGATGATATCATGGTTATTTCTCCAACGGATATTTTAGGAAGAGAAAGCAAGGAATTATCTAAGTTACTTCAAATAGAAAAAGTACAGCAGTTTACAACAGCATCTTTTTATGAGGCGTGTTGTAAGCAATATTTTGATGCAATGGGAATTAGCTATGAGCCATTTGCAGTTATAGATGATGGTACAGTCATTGAGGATTATTATGACGAAGGGTATCTTTGGGATTTATTGGAGGATGTAAAAGATAATTTCAACTCGAATACAAAAGGAAAACAATTTTTCAATACGGAGCAAAATACTATCACGAATATGATGGATAAGCATATAGCGTTGCTTGGTGGTAAAAAAGATTTTGCAAATGAAATGTATAAATTGTATACAAGTTCAGCAAAAGAGATTAGCCAGTGTGGAAAAAAAGATATTGAAAGATTGATTAGGCAAATTGATAATGCAATTCGTGAAAGAGAATTGTATGAACTGACAAAAGATTTGGTTTGTTTTTTACAAGAAAGAAAATGCTTTACTAAAGAAAAATCTAATAGAACGTTATCAAAAGAAGAACTATCAAGAGGCTTTTACTATACGAGAAAAGCATGTTCTGAAATGGATTATGACGAATTTTCCAGAGTCCGGTATTTCAAATCTATTACGCTGGAAGGTGCAGTTCCAATGTTGCAGTTATTGCAACTATATAGAAACGAAGCAATGGATAAAGAAGATGCTTATAAACTCTTAACAGAATGGAATAATATTTCTGAAGAAGAAGCGGAAGAATATTGTAAATATATTGATTGGCAATTAGCCAGAATTGAACGTCTGGAAAATAAAAGAGAAGTTTTACAGTATATTCTGGATAATAAAATGGTAATTGAACGTTCAATAGAAAACAAAAATCTTCAATACGATACTTCATTTGAAAAATTGTTACAACTGTTTGCTAAAACAGAAGAATTATTGGAGAAGGTAGGATATACGCCATTTTCATATTTTGAAGAATATGAGAAGATTGAGCGAAAGAGAAAACGCTTGGCAGAACAAAGAGGAGCAAAAGGGAAATATCAGTATTTGTTCGATGGAATTTTATCAATGCTTGGCGTGACATTTGTAACAGATAAGGAAATAGAGGTACCACTGACAAAAGCATTTGAAATGACATATATTTTGCATCAACTTTTTGGTACTTGTGATGGAAATAGAAAGTATATGTATATTGATGAATTTCAAGATTTTTCACCGATAGAATTAAGAATGGTTAGAACAATGTACCCGTCTGCAGTTCTGAATGTTTTTGGGGATGTCAACCAGTGTATTAACTGTAAAGGTATTATGCAGTTGGATGACATTCCGGAAGAAATCTATTCTGATAAGTATGAAATAAAAGAGAACTATCGTAATGCAAGAGAGATTACCACTTATGTGAAAGACAATTTGAACATTGCAATGGAACCTTACGGTTTAGAGGGCATACAAAAAACAGTTGAAGAAATACCTGAAATTACAGTTGCTGATGATGATCGAGTTGCGGTTATTGTAGAAGATGATAGTATGATTTCAGCAGATATCAGAGAAAAAACGAAATTGAATTTCTATTCAGATAGTAAGGAAATTTTGCGAGGAATATATAATGTTATTCCGGTGACAATGACAAAGGGTTTAGAATTTGAAAAAGTTATTGTTGTTCAGCGTGGGATGGATAAAAATCAGTTTTATGTTGCATGTACCAGAGCAATCAGTGAATTATATGTAGTATCAGATAATTATCAGGATATGTATGATTCAGATGATTATAAGGAAACACGTGATGAAAAAGTTGAAAACGTGATCGTTATAGAGAATAAAGATGAACAGGAAATGAGTGATTCAAGCGAAGGTACGTTGGAAGTTCTTGAAAATACAGCGGATATTCAGCAGTATAAATTAGTACCGTACAATGGAAAACTGAAAAAAATAACTGGTATGAAGCATGTTCCAACAATGCATATTTCTATCAATTCTACTAATGGAGAAAAGAAGATTCCGGTATGTTACCTGGTTGACAAACAATGTGCATATATCCCAGAAGCTACATATAAAAAATACGAAAATGAGCTTAATAGTTATTTCTCGGGTGAAAGCAATGATAAATTTGTTATGCCTTCATTGACAGAAGAACAGGAAACAGATGATGCAGAAAAAGAATCAGTTCGTGAATTAGAAGTATATGTATCAGCTAATACCAGTACAGTAAATTTATTAGATAAATTTGAAGGATTAGGTACGGATGCTCCATACGAAAGATTAATTATTAAAAATGCGATGAGAATATACAAAGGAAGTCAATCAGAAGTGATTAGCCTGGTAGTAGAGCGTAGTAAAAATCATGATTATGAAGGCGATATTACGTTTACGAAATTCAAACAAGGATATACATTAAAGTTAAAAACATTTATAGATAATCAAATATCTAAAAGTGATTTTGTAGCATATAAAAATTCAGGAAAAATGTTCCGGTTTTCTAAACCGTACCTTTTACGAGCACAAAATAGCAGAAATCGTAGTGGATATGGATGGGAGTGGGATTGGTCTACACCATATGCTCCATTAGTAACCGAAGGAACTTTGTATGGAGAAACGACGGACTATGTGTTTGTAGGAGCTTATATCGGCGACAGGTAGTTATATTTATGGAATTTTCTCAAGTTTCTATAAATGTGAAGTAATTTGTAAGTTAATGAATTTGTGACAACACTGTTGACACAAATTAGTTGGAGTAACCATCTTGCTATTATGTCTAAAGCAAAAACTGCGGAAGAAAGACATTTCTATATAACCCTTTGTATAAAAGAATCTTATTCAGCCAGAGAGTTGGATAGACAGATTAACAGCGGATATTATGAGAGGTATATGCTTTCTAAGGAAAAACTCTTGCCGGAACCGATAAAAGGTTTGAAAGAAAATCCGTTCTTAGATTCGTATGTTATCGAATTTTTGGATTTGCCTAAAAATTTTAAGGAATCTGATTTGCGAAAAGGTCTTATCCAGAATATGAAAGAGTTTATTCTGGAAGTAGGCAAGGATTTTACATTCATTGATGAAGAATATCGAGTACAGGTCGGTGGTGAAGATTTCCGAATTGATTTGTTGTTTTTCCATAGAGGACTCCAGTGTCTGGTTGCCTTCGAATTGAAGATTGGAAAATTCAAACCGGAATACATTTCTAAAATGGATTTCTACTTGGAGGCATTGGATCGTCAGAAGAAGAAAGAGAATGAGAACCCAAGCGTGGGAATGATTCTTTGTGCTTCTAAGGATGATGAAGTGGTAGAATATGCAATGAGCAGAACATTATCTCCGATGATGGTTGCGGAATATAAATTACAATTGCCGGATAAAGTAGTATTGCAGAAAAAGTTGCAGGAATTGATCAATATGCCGTTGATCGAAGAATAATTTTCATTTTGTTGTTTTGAGTTCATTTTGAGTACAATTTTTATGCCAGTCAAAATCATGGTGGAAAATATGGCAAATATAGCAACAAAAAATAGCGAAAACGCTATTGAAATCACTGTGATTAATCTTCTGTGAGACGAGTTTGAGTAGCTTGAAAAATCGCGGAAAAGCCCATAAATAAAGGCTTTGCGGGGTGTCGAAAAGACCAAATGGAGTGTAAATGGAGTTTAAAAATTATTTTTTTCTCTTGTTTATATTCCAGATTCACCTGCAAATTTCGTGAAATCAGTTATTCTCATAAAATAAAATTAGAGTAAATATGAAGAACAGTTTGTTTTGATGGAAGTGATTTTCGTCAAGGCAGGCTGTTTTTTTGTTGCCTGCATTTAGAAAACAGATATCACAGAAAGGTTCTTTACTTTCGATGAGCTTAAACTCCATGACACAGTAATCACACTGATGGAGAATTAAAAAACAAGAAAATTTGATAAATTTCGGAAAATGATGTCCGATTTTACATCTGCCAGTACAGAGTATATGAAGAGATAAATATTCAAAATACAGGAGGTACTGATTATGCAGAACAAATTATTTTTAAAGGCAGCCGATATATGTGAACTTCTGGAGGTAAAACAGACATCGGCTTATGAGATCATTGGCAATCTGAATAAGGAGCTGGAAGAACAGGGATATTTGACGCTTAGAGGAAAAGTTCCGACAAAGTATTTTGTGAAGCGTTTCTACGGAGTAGAAGATACTTGTGAGATTCCACAGGAAGAGGGAAAGGCTTTTTTTAAGCGGTAGAAGTGGATTAGATTATAATGATAGTAAAACAGCATGGCGGCGTCCTCCCGTGGGCCGCCATGCCTTTAACTGCTGGGAATGACAGAAAGAAAGCAGCGGCCTTGATTTCTCAAAACCGCCACCAGTGAATATAAATTAAGCGTGAAAATGGGTCTGCCCAGCAGCGGTTTTTTTCTTTTCTGCCGCTGGGCAGATGTTTTTTCTTTAGATACATGATAAGAGGAATTTTTGAAGATTCCATAAAGATTTGAAAAATGGACGGACATAAAAGACGTCCATTACACTATCGGAAAATCAGCAAGGAAGTTTCATAGTAACCTTTGCGCCGCCGGTTTCTTTTGAATTTTCTAAAATAAGCTGACCATTATGTTGTTCCATAATCGAATTTGTAATATATAGACCCATACCAAAGTGTAACTTTGAATTGCGGCTTTGATCGCCCATATAGAACCGTTCCTGTGCGTGGCATAATGCCTCTTTAGAAAACCCCGTTCCCTCGTCTGTGACTGAAATTTCCACGAAACCGTTGTTACTCTGAACATCCACATAAAGCGTTCCGCCTTGCGGGGAGTAGTCCAGCCCATTACTGATAACATTCATAATAGCACGTTCTATCAGCACCCTATCAAATTTCAGCATTTGAGGGAGTGAAACAGTATTCATTTGCAGCCGGATTTCTTTTGTCCGGCATAGTGATTCCATATAACCGAACAAGTGCTGCATGAACGCTGGCAAGTCTATACTTTCAATATGGAGCTGATAACCAACCGCCGCCCGTGATATGTCAATCAGGGTTTGAATATATGACTGCATCTGGCCGGAGCTTTCCACGACGTAACCAGCGTATAATCGTTGCTCATCATCAAGATTTGTTTCTGTGAGTAAATCAGCATTTCCTTGAATAACCGTCAGAGGCGTTTTCAAATCATGGGCAAGCGCGGCGATTTGCTCTTTCTGTGTCTGTTCGGTTTTCCATTGCCGTTCTAACGAAATTTTCAGATTATCTTTCATATCTGAAAAAGATGCAAGGACATCTTCAAACTCTTTGATTTTGGCGTGTCCTACTTCAAAATCAAGGTTTTGCTTTGAAACCTCCGCAGTTGCTTCAAAAAGCGGGGTCAGTTGTGTACGCAGGTTCTTAGCAAATCTGGCGGTCAGTATGATAATGACCAGCAGCGAATTTACAGCCATCAGGATAAACGCAAGCGTGTCAGGAGATGGAAAATATTCCGGTAGCCATGACACTGTAAATTGAGAACCAATATAATACCTTAAAACGCAAAATTCGTTTTCCCGGACAACAAGTGCAAACTGCCTCCCCGTAGCATATTCAATATATTCTCCCTTTGCGTACAGCAGGGCAATTTCTTTTTCATCATCGTCCATATTGCTGTAAAGCTCATTAAAGTTCTTGTCCAGAATTAAGTAGCCGCATCCCTGTGGAATCACAACCTTTGTAATATCCGGGGCAATCGTCAGCGTTGGAATGATCTCTTTTACCTGCAATTCACTTAGATTTGCTCTTGTAGCTAATCCAGCATTTACAGCAAGTCCCTCCAAACCAAAAGGGACAATAATTGCCGCTACCAGCATGACAATGAGGGAGATAGCAAACTGGCGAAACAATATTTTCAATGTAGGTTTCTTTTTCACTCCCATTTATATCCTATCCCCCATACGGTGCTGATCGGACTTATTTTGAAATGCTCCAATTTCGCACGAATATTTTTTATATGCGTTGAGATCGTAGAGTTATCGCCTATTCCATCAAACCCGAAAACGGCTTCATAGATTTGTTCTTTTGCAAAAACCTGTCCCCGGTTTTTCGCAAGGTATTCACAGATTGAATACTCGCTTTTGGTAAGGGGAACCGGCTGTTCTGAAACATACAGTACCTTTGCGGAAAGGTCAAATCTTATATCAGGCTCAAATGAAAGTGTGCTGTGATGCTCCCTTTTTTCTCTGCGTAAATGTGCCGCGACACGGGCGCGAAGCTCCTGAATACGAAAAGGTTTCGTAATATAATCATCCGCACCGATGCCCAATCCAAACAATATATCTTCCTCTAATGTCTTTGCGGTCAGAAAGAGAATCGGGCAGTCTACCATATTCCTGATCTGTTTGCAAAACTCAAACCCGTCTGTGCCAGGCATCATCACATCCAAAAGAATGAGGTCATAGAAATGCAGCTTTTTGATGTCTACATCATCCGCATTTTGACAGACTGTTATCAAATATCCATCTTTCCCCAAACTGTTCTTAATCAATTCCAAGATAGAAACTTCATCGTCAACTACAAGTAAGTGGGTCAAAAAATCACCTCCCGCCCCATTATACCACATTGTCGAGGTTACTCATCATTATTTTTAATGTCAGCTTTCCGATATTCATTGTTGATATTTACAGCTACGGCATTGCTTATATCCACATCCACAATACTGTAAACGTAGCCGAAACTGAAATCTTCCCCCGCCACATTTTTGAAGCGTTTCGATACCTGCCCGATTTCTTCTTGCAGTTCTGACATTTCAAGACATTCATCCGTTATGGTATATGTCAGGCCGTTATATGAAATTTCATCATAGTTTGCGGCGTTCAGCTCATAATACGGCAGAGATTCATTTAACGCCTTATTTTTATCGGCGGTATCGCGGAGCGCACCGCAGGCCGATAAGCATATAAGACTTACAAGCACAATTACCACGGCAAACAGGCACTTTTTATTCACTGTTTTTACCTCCCTCCCAACCATGAAACCAAACCAAACTGGCAATCAGCAGACAAACAGTGCAGCATACAGAAATAATCATACCGCTGAAAAAATCAGTTTTTACCTGTGCATACAGTTGGGGGCTATCCCATGCAAGCACAGTGTAATCCATAGCACGAACGCCCCAGGCCCAGGGAATATATTTCCATGTAGCGTCACCAAGCCCTGTTATCATAAGGGCAGCTATTAAACTCCCTGCAATTCCCAATCCCATAGATGCACCTTTTCCGAAGCTCATTCCCACAAACAAATGAATCAGGTAAATGGGAAGCATGGTAATCAACAATAGAATCCCTGCTTTCAGGTAAAGGCTTGCCGGAGCATCCCTATATAGTGCAGCGAATGTTCCTAACGCTAAAAATGTTGCGCCAAAAGCACAGATCATCAGAAAACCAAGTTTACCAATATACGTTGCCATGCGAGATGGGATTGTTCCCAACAAAAGCTGATAATGCCCGGCCTGATTTTCGATCTGAACAACCAGGCCCACAATAATGCCGATCAGAAACGGGAACGCAACGGCCAGCACTTCCAGATAGGCACTGATTTTGGTTGCCAGTTCCCATCTGGATATATGATAGTAACCCGCAAAAATCGCCGCACATATAATCGGAATCATGCTGTGCATATAGAGCAAAATGCTATGTTTACACTTCTGATATTCTGCTTTCCAGCAGCGAACCACAGATACCATAGTTACCCCACCTCCTTTTTCTCAAACCATCTTGCAGTTAAAAATGACAGCGCCGCAAACCAGGCCAGCGAAATGACCAATACAAGTATAATCATCCAAAATGCCATTGCCGTACTCTGATCTGCAACCGGCTCACCATTAGGCAAAATACCTAACACGGAAATCATAAGATGCGGCACCCAGCTATACGGGCAGATCATCCACAAAGAGGTTGTAGCCGTGAAAATCCCTAAAACGCTTCCAAGTCCGGCATTAAGAATAACCGTGACAAAGATACCAACTTTTTTTGATAACCATAAGCACAGCGGAACTTCCCATAGGCTTGCAATGACAATACAAGCTGTTCCGGCCGCAGCCTGCCAAATTCCGATTGTCAGGGGAATTTCGTTGATAACTAATATTGCAAAACCGCCCAACAGATTTAGCGCCAGGAAAATGAAATTCCCCACACAGGAGTAAATACCGGCCACTCCAATTTTTGCTTTCCAGACTTTGTTCTGCGAAACAGGCAATGAAGCAACGGCACGATATTTTAGTTTGCCATTATCCCGCTGTTCAATCAAGGCACAGGTGAGCGTAAGGAATCCAGGATAAAGCAGGTTATACCACCAATTATAAGAATTGAGCTGGAACCAAAGAGGGGCAAAAAAGTTCATAAGCGCAGTTACAAACGGGGCCAGAACGATCAGCGTTTTTGTGAAAGTTCTCTTATGCTTTAGGTTCTCTGCCTGAATATATGCCATCTCCATTTAATATCCCTCCTTACCATTTCTGCGAATAACATCCATAAAGAGTTGTTCCAAATCTTCACCGGCGCGAAGCTCTCCCTCATATCCAAGGACGCCGCCAGCAATGATACCCACATGATCTACAATCTGCTGGACTTCTGACAGAATATGGCTGGACAAAATAACTGTAATCCCTTTGCGGGGAAAAGAGCGAATTAACTCTCGAAGTTCCTCAATCCCTAAAGGGTCAAGGCCGTTAGTCGGTTCATCCAGAATCAAAAGCTGGGGACTGTTCAGCAATGCAATAGCAATACCAAGCCGCTGCTTCATACCAAGAGAAAACTGCCCGGCCCGTTTCTTGCCGGTATTCGTGAGCTGGACAATTTGCAATACCTCGTTAATTCGTGCATCGTCCAGGCCGAGCAATGTAGTTCTGACTTTGAGATTTTCGTATGCAGTCAGATTTTCGTAAAGCGGGGGCATCTCAATCAAAGCACCGATATGCTCCAGATCATTCCGCTTCCACGGGTGGCCGTCAAACTCGATGCTTCCCGATGTGGGGCGCAAAATGCCGGTGAGCATTTTTAAGATCGTGGATTTGCCAGCCCCATTCGGTCCCAGCAGACCATAAACCGAGTTGCGCCGGATGTTCAGTGACACATTGTTTACCGCCATTTGCCCCTTGAAATTTTTGCAGAGGTCAGTCGTTTTCAAAATCATATCCATATAATCAAGTCCTTTCTTTGATTTTACGGATAGCATACCGGGCAATTTTGAAGATTTCATAAAGATTCCCGAAAACAGAATATGAACAATACACCGTAACCGTGGAGCATATCGCAACAAAGCACCAACCTACGCATTTAGGGCCTTAAAAAGCCCTATATTTCAAGGCTTTTCCCGCATAGTCGGCGGGGTATGTGAGTGTTTTATCCTATCCCCGCCATAGTGCCGCTCTAAATGCGTAGAATTTTTAAACCTATCGAATTCGATAGGTTTAAAGCGGAATCAGGAGATAATGCTTTTACATTGACACCACAGCAATGGATAAAAGCAACGGATGCAATCAGTATCGTATCAAAATCGGGACGATATGGCGGTACTTATGCACATACAGATATAGCTTTTGAGTTTGCTTCGTGGATTTCGCCGGAATTTAAGCTTTATATCATCAAAGATTATCAGAGACTAAAGAAAGACGAAGCAGATCGGTTAGCGATTGGGTGGGATGTAAAGAGAGAAAGCTCATAAATAAAGGCTTTGCGGGCAGTCGAAAAGACCAAATGGAGTGCAAATGGAGTTTAAAAATTATTTTTTTCTCTTGTTTATATTCCAGATTCACCTGCAAATTTCGTGAAATCAGTTATTCTCATAAAATAAAATTAGAGTAAATATGAAGAACAGTTTGTTTTGATTGAAGTGATTTTCGTCAAGGCAGACTGTTTTTTTGTTGCCTGCATTTAGAAAACAGATACCACAGAAAGGTTCTTTATCAGCGATTCTTACGACAGTAGTGTTTGTTCTACTCCACATATCGGTATGGGGATAGTTGCAGTGATTGAAGTTGTGAAATGTGGATTACAGGACTTTATTTTTGGATGATTGTGGAAAATATAGTGGCGCTATATGGAAAGGCAGAAATAAACAATGGAAGAATTATATAAAGTGATGGATGATTTGCTTGAGGTGGAATTTCAGATGAAAGCAGGGAGGGATATCCTGAAAGAACTGGAAGAGTTTTATATGCTGGAAAAAGAAACCGAAAAATCGGATGCTAGAAAAGTAGCTGTGCTGATGAAAGGATATCTGCAGTCGATGAAGTCAAATACTCGAGAAATCATTCGTTATATTGATGACACGACACTTGAAAAATCAAATGATAAAAAGAAAGATAAACAGGAATCTGCGAGCACCATATCCGAGGAAGTGCAGGAATTTGTGAATCTGACAATTACAGAGCATATGGGGAAAGCATATTCAGAATGGAAGTTAAAGCAGGATAAAGAGCCAGTAAGTGAGATTGATAAGAAATACCAGAAATTACTGGAAACGTTATCCCAAGAACAGGAAGAAGTGATTACGGAATACTGTAATGCAATTTTTAGCAGTGGAGCAGAAACAGAAGAATTTTTCTATCGACTGGGATTAAAAGATGGACTGAATCTGAAAAATACGGTAAAATCTGTATTAGAAATGATATCATGAAATCGGAAGTTGGAGGATACACGCATGAAAATTGTAATCATTAATGGAAGTGCCAGAAAAG